>CALFVM010000221.1 GCA_937928665.1 uncultured Candidatus Methylacidiphilales bacterium | reverse complement strand
CGGACTGTTTCTTATCCATCTGCCGAGGAGGCTTTGGCGGCATTTTCCAGCGTGCGGCCCGAGTTGATTGTGACCGACCTGAATATGCCGGGGTTGGACGGCTGGCACTTCTGCCGGTTGCTCCGGCAACATCCGGATCAGGAGCTTCGCAGCATCCCGATTCTGGCGGTTTCGGCGACGTTCGACGGGGAGGAAACTTCCCGGCTGGCGGTTGAAATGGGTGCGGATGCGTTTCTGTCGGTGCCGGTCCGGTCGGAGCGGTTGCTGGAGGAGGTTGAGCGGGTGGCGCAACGATCAACCGCCCGGACGACACGGAAGGTTGCGTTGGTTACCCGGGAGCCTTCTCTGGCCCTTCTCTGGTCCGGGACATTCCGGGATGCCGGTCACCCGGCCACTGTCGTGGAGGCTTGTTCGGGAGGCGAAGAGGGCCTGAACGGAATCGGTGTTTTTGATGCGGCTGTGATCGATCTGGACCCGGTGGGTCGGGACGCCCTGGACAGTCTGGCTGGGTTTGTTTCCCAGCATCCGACCGTGGGCGTGATTGCCCTGTCCTCCGATCCGGACCCGGCCTTGGCCGTCGAATCCCTGGGTCGCGGGGCGCGCCTCTATTTTCGCAAACCGGTCGATCCCCGCTACCTCGTGGCCATGATCGAGGGTATCCGCAAGGACCGGTCAGTGGCCGAGATGCAGCAGCTTCTGGAACAGAAGTCGGCCTCACTCCAGGATGCGGTACGGCGTCTCCGGCTGGCGGTGGAAAACGCAAACGTGGGACTTTGGCTCTGGGATCTGATCAGCAATACCGTCGAGTATTCGCCGGAGTGGAAGCAACAGCTCGGCTATGTGGCGGACGAAGTTTCCAACACGTTCTTGGAGTGGGAGTGTCGGCTTCATCCGGAGGACCGGGAAGGGGCGGTGGCTTATGTTCGCAGTTTCGTTGAATCGGGGGAGGATGAATACCGGCAGGAATTTCGCCTTCGGCACAAAGACGGGTCCTATCGCCGGATTCTGGCGCAAGGCAGGTTTGTCCGGGATCGGCATGGGAAAGCGATCCAACTGATTGGCACGCATGTTGATTTAACTGAATTCAAGCGGCTGGAGGAAGAACGACTCCGCTTCGAGCGCGATCTTCACCATACTCAGAAGTTGGAAAGCCTGGGGGTTTTGGCGGGCGGGATCGCACATGATTTCAATAATCTGCTCATGGCGGTGATGGGACAGCTTGAACTCGCCCAACTCGACGTTGACCCGCAATCGAGTTCCGGAACCGCAATTGCCGAGGCCCTGACTGCAGTGGGGCGGGCGTCTGACCTGACGCGCCAGCTCTTGGTTTACTCCGGCAAAGCCCGCCAACAAAGTTGCGACCTTGATCTGAACGCCTTGGTCGCCGACAACCTGCGGTTGTTTCGCGCTGCGGTTCCGAAAAAAATCATTCTGGAATGGAAGCTCGCCCCGGAACTTCCCATGCTGCGGGCGGATCCGGGCCAGCTTCAGCAGGTGGTGATGAACCTGATCACCAATGCCGCCGAGTCAATCCGAGGAGCCGGGGGCCGGATCCAGATCCGGACAGGTCATGGAATGTTTGCCAGTGAGGAGCTTCTCCAGAGTCGCCTCGGCGACCATCCGCCGGCGGGACCTTACATCTGGCTTGAGGTGGCGGATGAGGGATGCGGGATGGACGACGCCACGGCAAAACGAATTTTTGATCCTTTTTTCACCACCAAATCCACCGGGCGCGGACTCGGCATGGCTTCCGTACTGGGCATCCTCCGGACGCACCGCGGTGCCATCTTCCTCGACTCAACGCCCGGACATGGCACGACAATCCGGGTTCTTTTCCCCGCCCTGCCAGAAAAACCTGCTCCGTAGAGCGGGGGAGCCGTCAGGCCGCAATGTGGTCGCGGAGGTAGTCGAAGCTCTGGCCAATGGAGTCGAAAGGATCCCCGGGACAGGTGTCTTGCTCCACGATAAACCACTTGCACCCGGAAGCCTCGGCCGCGGCGCAGATACGCTTAAAGTCAAGGTTCCCCGCACCGACTTCAGAGAAGGCATGGGTGTTGGCGTGGGTGAATTGGTAGTCTTTCAGGTGAATCAAGGGCATCCGCCCGGCCATCCGTTCGCACCAACGGACGACGTCGCCCCCGCCGTAGTGGACCCAATAAGTGTCCAGCTCGGCTTGCAACGCGGCCGGATCCGTCGAGGCGTAGATATGGTCCAACAACGTGGCCGAGCCGAAGCGGACAAACTCAATGGCGTGGTTGTGATAGCTCAGGGTGATGCCCTCGGCTGCCATCGTTCGTCCGGAGCGGTCCAGGTCTTCCACTAGTGCTTGAACGCTGGCCGGATCGGCAAAGTCAACACCGCTGGGATACGGATAGGCCGTTTGGTTAACGCCAAGTTTTTGCAGGCGTGTGATGACTTTGCCGGGCTCCTTACGAATGTCCTCGCCAGGTTCGTGCGTCGCGCAAAGATGAATCCCCTCGTTTTCAGCGATGGTCCGGATTTCCTCGGGCGGGATGGGGCCAACGCCGCTGACTTGGGCGGCGGTGTAACCGATGGCGCGGACTTTTTTCAGGGTGGCGGCCAGTTCAGCGGCCGTTTTGCAATGGTCGCGGAGGGTGAAGAGCTGGATGGCAATTTGGTCGAGGTTCATAGAGACCGAGTTCAGAGGTTGGCGAACGATTTGCTGAAGTCCGTGGCGGTGGTTGATTGAACGGCTTTCTTTTTGAACTTTGAGCCGGCAATTTTCTTTTTGAGGAGCCGCTCGTAGCCGACTGCGCTCAAGGGTAATTCAATGGTTTTGTCGGTGAAACTCGACATGAGCATGGCGTTAGCCAACTCGACCGAATGAATGCCTTCCCGGGCTGGAGCAATGAGGGGTTCACCCTCGAGGATCGCACGGGTGAAGTTTTTCAGGATGCCGTTGTGCTGCTCACCATGGCCCTTGACCGGAATGGTGACCTGCCAGGTGGGCGGAGCGGCAAAGCTTTCCTTGCTTGTTTTGCAGAAAACGTCGGTCGGAACTTCATTGCGGGTAAACTCGAACTGGTCGTTCTCGATCACAACTTTCCCCCGGTCCGCGGCGACTTCCAGGCGGTTGGTTCCGGGAGCTTCTCCGGTCGAGGTGATGAAGAGCCCCGTGGTTCCAGAGTCGTATTCAAAGTAAGCGGAGACGTTGTCCTCCACTTCAATGTCGTGGAATCGCCCGATCTGGCAGAAGGCCCGGACGCGTTGAGGCATGCCGAAGAGCCACTGGAAAAGGTCAATGTTATGTGGGCATTGGTTGAGAAGAACACCCCCGCCTTCGCCGGCCCAGGTGGCACGCCACCCGCCGGAATCATAGTAGGTTTGCGTCCGGAACCAGTTGGTAATAATCCAGTTGATCCGCCGGATGGTTCCGAGTTCACCTGAATCAATCAGGTTCTTGAGCTTGATGTAAAAAGGATCCGTCCGCTGATTGAACATGGCGGCGAAGATTTGCTTCTTACCCGTGTGCGCGGCGATGAGGCGTTCCGCATCGGCTTTGTGAACGGAGATGGGTTTCTCCACCAGCACATGAAGCCCATTCTGGAGGGCATCGATCCCGATGGTGGTGTGATCATAGTGGGGGGTGGCAATTAGCACCGCATCGACAGTTCCAGAACGGATAAGCTGGCGGCTGTCGGTGAAATGCTCCACCCCGGGGAAGGATTCAAACTTAGCCGGATTGAGGTCGGCCAGAGCCGTGAGCTTGAGGCCCGGGATGGCTCCCGAGAGGATTTGACGGGCGTGGACAGCACCCATATTGCCGACACCGACAATACCGAGGCGAACTTCTTTCATGTGGGGGGCAGGGCTTGGTTGAGGTTAGGAGGTTCCGCCGAACCGCACGATCGACCGTGTTGAAGGCGGAAAATCTCGTTGATACCAACACGTGTTAGGGTTAGCCTCCTCCGGTGTCAAACGGAATTGGCCCTTCCCACCATTTTCGGAACACCGAGGAACTGGCCCGACAT
>CALFVM010000220.1 GCA_937928665.1 uncultured Candidatus Methylacidiphilales bacterium | reverse complement strand
ACCCACTTGCCCTAAGGCAGCCGCTCTGAAGGAACACGCCGTCTTGATACGCCCCTATGGCAACCCGCAATAAGCGTCGAAATGTCACATTGTCACAACAACGCTAGCGCTACCAACACAAAGAGTCATCATGACGCTTTTAAGTTCTGGATAGCTCTTGGGCGCATCCGCCTTTAGTCCCTGGTGATCAACGGTTTATTACATGAAAATGGTCTGACGTTTTCGAGGCACATTTCTTGCACCTGGAGATTCCGTGAAGCGACACCGCCAACGGACCACCGGACACCCGAAAGCGGTCATTAACTTTGTCCGGAATGAAAGGAAAATGACACCAATGAAAACCTTAGCCACGTGGGATCCCTTCCAGGATTTGGAACGGTTCTCCTCCCAGCTCTCTGAACTGTTCGGAAGCGGGGCCAACAACCGCAACGACCGGCGCACGACCAATACCCTCGCCTCTTGGGCACCCCTTGTGGATATCCACGAGGATGACAAGGAATACCTGATTAAGGCCGAATTGCCCGAGGTCGAAAAGGATCAGGTTAAAGTGACGGTTGAAAACGGCGTCCTGACTCTGTCAGGCGAACGGAAACTCGAGCAGGAGGAACGCAACGCGAAGCATCACCGGATCGAGCGGTTCTACGGCTCCTTCGCCCGCAGCTTCGTGGTTCCTGACAACGCCGATGGCAGCCGGATTACCGCCGACTTCAAAAACGGGGTGCTCCGGGTGCATCTTCCCAAATCGGAAGAAGCCAAGCCGAAACAAATCGAAATTCACGTCGAGTGATCAAGCTCGCTCAGCCGGGCTCCGACGCAACCCCGCTCCCGCCTGGAGCGGGGTTTTCTGTTACATTTTGGTAACGTTCCCCTTCTCGCTTTCCCCCTCGAAATCACCACGGCACCCTTCTCGCGATGAATGCGCTCGCCCGCGCTTGGTCGCGCCGCCGATTCCTCGCGTGGACCGGCACCGCCGCTGTTGCCCTCGCCCTCCCCCGCCACCTCCGCACCGCACCGCCTCCCAAAATTATCTCCATTTTCCACACTACCGATCTTCACGGCACCATTCTTCCCACCAGTAATTATGAAGGCGTCGCCGACCTCGGCGGCCTGGCCCGGTGCGCTCACCAGATCAAAGCCTGGCGCGCCGACAACCCCGACAACCTCACCATCGACGTTGGCGACGTTTATCAGGGCACCCCTGCCGGTCTCGCCACCGAGGGCCGCATGATGATTGATTGCTTTAACGCCCTCGACTACGACGCCTGGGTTGTCGGCAATCATGAGTTCGACTGGGGCATCGACCCGTTCCTCCAGGCCGTTTCCGCCTCCCGCGTCCCCGCTCTTTTTGCCAACGCCAAACTCGATGGACACCTCACCGGGACTTTTCCCGACGCCGCCCATCCCTTTGCTAAGCTCGCCCCCATGCTTCTCCGAGAGGTTGGCGGATTCAAACTCGCCGTCATCGGCGTCTGCACCCCCGGCCTCCCCTTCTGGTTCCACCCCTCCTTCTACCAGGGCATCGAACCTCTCGACCCCATTGAGCCCGTTCGTCTCGCCATCCAACAAGCCCGCGCCGCCGGAGCTCACGCCATCGTCCTCGCCGCCCATATGGGCCTGCGGGACCGGGGCGACGACTTTGCCAATCGGCTCCAGGGGCTCACCGCAGAGTTCCCCGAAATCCGCGCTGTCCTCGCCGGACACACCCACCGGGAAAACGAAAACCTCCCCGTCAACGGCATCCCTTACACCCAGGCCAGCTACTTCGGCATTCACTGCGGACGACTCGACCTCGCCTTCGATCCCGACACGGGCACCTTCCTTTCCGCGACGCCGAAGCTCGCGCTCATGGACAAATCAGTCCCGCTCGACCCCGCCACCGTGGACCTGTGCCGACCCCACCTCGACGCGGCTGACCGCGCCCAGGCCGTGCCCGTCGCTACCTTCACCAAACCCGTCTCCACCCAGGCACCCCGCGGACAACTCTCCCCCCTTGGAAAACTCATTGCCAATGCCATTACCGCCGCCCTCAAAGCCAAGCGGGTCAACATCAACGGTGTTTTCCATGGGCTCTTCGTGGACGATCCTGTCATTCCCGCCGGGCCCAAAACCGTCGCTGACATCTGGAAAATCATCCCTTACGAAAACTTCGTCATCACCGGTCAATTCACCCCGGAACAGCTCCTCGTCATCATGACCGAGAACTTTGAAACCGCCGGACGCCGCCCCGGCCGCACCCTTTCCGGCTTCCGGCTTCAGTTCGGCACCGGCAGTGCCAAGGACAAACTCATCGCCGTCCTCGATGCCAAGGGCAAACCCCTCGACCCCGCCCGCCGCTACACCGTTGCCATGAACACCTTCGACGCCCAGTCGGGTGGCCATCGCCTTCTCAAGCTTCGCGCGATCATCCAGGAACCTGAAACCCAGGCCACCGTTCAACCCGTTCAAACCCGCACCGCTCTCATCGATTACCTCTCCAAGAAAAAGACCATCTAAACGTCCTGCCCCCCGCCGGCCGCATCCGCCGATCAGGCTCCCTCCCGTAGCACGTAACCTGCCCACCCCACAAGAACACCTTCCACCTTGGCTGCATTCTTCACCCTCTCCGGTTCCACCTGCCTTCGCCCCCATCCTGACCCCTCCTGCCAAATCCCGTTTCCGTCTCCCGGTGCGTCGTGGTAACCAATCTCCATGCCGCGTCTCTCCGCCTCCAGTTTCTCCAGGCTCGCCGCCGCTCTTTGTCTCCTCGTTCTCGGTGCCAATCTCTATCTCCTCTTCGCCCTCAAGACCACCCACCAAGCCGCTGCGGAGCACCTCGAACGAATCCACCAAATTCATCAGGCGGTCGCCAACGCCCGTGAGGCCCAGGTCGCTTTCAAAAATCAAGTGCACGAGTGGAAAAACATCCTCCTCCGTGGCCAAAACCCAGAGGATTTCGCCCACCACCAAACCGCCTTTGCCTCCGCTGAAACAGACGCCCGCGCCAAACTTCATGCCCTTACCCGCAGCTTTGCTGCCGCCGACCTTGGCGACCTCCCCCAGGATTTTGTCACCGCCCACAGCAATCTTGCGGAGCGTTACCGCGAAGGTCTTGCCCGCTACGACGGAAAGGATCCCGGCACCATCTTTGAGGTCGATCGCCACATCCGGGGTATCGACCGTAACCTGCACGACCAGATCGATCTCCTCGCCAGTTCGACGGAAGCCCGCGCCAATGACCTTTTCCACTCCATCAAACTTGATGCAGCTCAGCGCCGCAACTTCCACACCTTCATCAGTTGGCTGCTCAGCGGCGTGACTGTCTTC
>CALFVM010000219.1 GCA_937928665.1 uncultured Candidatus Methylacidiphilales bacterium | reverse complement strand
ATGGCCTCCCCTCTCTGAACGCCTCCTGACCGGAACGTGCCGTGATTCCCTCAAATCTGAAACGAATCCGACCCTTCGTGCAGCCCGCACTCCCGCTTCAGTCCGAAGAATCGGGTCTCCGCCTCGCTCATGCCCGGCTCCCATTTGGCGGTTGAGTGGACATCGCCCACCGAAACATAGCCCTGTTCCCACAGTGGGTGGTAGGGCAGGTCATACGCCTTCAAATACTCATGCACCTGCTTGTTGGACCATTCCAGAATGGGGTGAACCTTCACCCGCCCATTCTGTAACGCCAACACCGTCAGCTTCGACCGGCTCTCCGCCTGCTCGCGACGCAGCCCGGCCAGCCACGCGCCCGCGCCAAGCTCCTCGAGCGCCCGGTTCATTGGCTCCACCTTGTTCATCCGGTTGTACCGCTCCAAACCGTCTAAGCCCTGCTCCCACAACTTCCCCCAACGGGCTTCCTGCCAGGCCGGGGACAGCTCCGCGCGATACACCTTCAGGTTCAACTGCAGCCGCTCCGTCAACTCATCCACAAACCGGTAGGTCTCGGGAAAGTGGTAACCCGTATCGATGAAAATAACCGGAATGTCTGGCGCAGCCCGCGTCGCCAGATGGAGCGTCACCGCCGCCTGAATCCCGAAACTCGACGACACCACCAGCCGCTCCCCAAACTCGGCTACCGCCCATGCCACCCGCTCTTGGGGAGTTGCACGGGCCAACCGCGCATTGGCCGCAGCCAGGTCCCGACCAACGGTCTCCATCGCTTCGGGGAGAGAAAAAGATTGTCGGCTCATGGAAAGTCTATAAAGTCTATCGGCTTATGACCCATTTGGACAAGCTCGAATCTCAGAGCGTCTATATTTTTCGCGAGGCCTTTCACGCCTTCAAAAATCTCGCCATGCCCTGGTCCATGGGTAAAGATTCAAACGTCCTTATCTGGCTGGCCAAGAAGGCGTTCTGCGGCCATATCCCCTTCCCCGTCCTCCATATCGATACCACCTACGAGTTCCCCGAAATGCTCGAGTTCCGCGCCTGGGCCGCTAAAGAATACAATCTCGACCTCATCGTTCACATCAACCAAGAAGCCCGCGCCCGGGGCATTGGCTACGAGACCCACGACCCGGTTACCGTCACCCACGAACTCAAGTCAGTCGCTCTGCAGCAAGTCCTCAAAGAGCGCAAGTTCGACGCCCTGATTACTGGCATCCGCCGTGACGAGGACTCGACCCGGGCTAAGGAACGCTACTTCTCCCCGCGCAACGCCGACTTCGAGTGGGATTACCGGGACCAGCCGCCCGAGTTCTGGAACCAGTTCACCACGTCGGTGGCACCCGGTGAGCACGTCCGGGTTCAGGCACTCCTCGACTGGACCGAACTCGACATCTGGGCCTATATCCAGCGGGAGAAAATCCCGATCCCGCAAATGTATTTCGCTCGGAAGAATGAGCAGGACGGTAAACTCTACCGTTTTCGGTCCCTCGGCTGTTGGCCGATTACCCATCCGGTGGAAAGCACCGCCTCGACCATCGACGAAATCATCGAAGAACTCCGCCACACCAAAGTCTCCGAGCGGGCCGGGCGCGCCCAAGACCACCATGAGCGCAACGCCATGCAAAAGCTCCGCGCCAAAGGTTTCATGTGAACACCCTCGCGTCCCGTTCATCCCAATTTTCTCCCATCATGGACACCGCCCCCCAAGCCCGCTCCGCCGAAGCCCAGAAACTTAAGATCGTCATCGTCGGCCACGTCGACCATGGCAAATCGACCCTCGTCGGCAGGCTCTGCTTTGATACCGATTCCCTGCCCCAGGGCAAAGCCGAACAAATCCGTAAAGCCTGCGAGGCCGAGGGGATGGAGTTTGAGTACGCTTTCCTCCTCGACGCCCTCTTGGAAGAGCAGGAACAGAACATCACCATCGACACCACTCAGATCCAGTTTCGCACGGGCAAGCGCAACTACGTCATCATCGACGCCCCGGGTCACAAAGAGTTCCTGAAAAACATGATCACCGGCGCCGCCCACGCCGACGCGGCCATCCTCCTCATCGACGCCAAGGAAGGCGTGCAGGAACAATCCCGCCGCCACGGTTACCTTCTCTCCCTGCTTGGCATTCGTCAGGTCGTCGTCGCTGTCAACAAAATGGACCTGGTCGGCTACGATGCGAATGCCTTCCGCGCCATCACCGAAGCCTACGGAGCCTTCCTGCAGGAACTCGGTGTCCAGCCCCGTGCCTTCATTCCCATCTCCGCGAAACTCGGCGAAAACATCGCGCGTCGCAGCCAGCTCATGCCTTGGTTCGATGGGC
This sequence comes from uncultured Candidatus Methylacidiphilales bacterium, assembly GCA_937928665.1. Taxonomy (GTDB): domain Bacteria; phylum Verrucomicrobiota; class Verrucomicrobiia; order Methylacidiphilales; family CALFVM01; genus CALFVM01. The sequence continues at coordinate 2,072 of CALFVM010000219.1, read as the reverse complement.
ATCCCATCCTCGATGCCCTCGATCACTTTGATCTACCTCCCTCCGGCGATCAGCTGCCGCTGCGGCTCGTCGTCCAGGACGTTTACCGGTTTGACGCCCGCCGCATCATCGCCGGACGGGTCGAGGCCGGAAAGCTCCGCGTCGGCGATGAGCTGGTCTTTTGGCCCGACCGGAAACGGAGCACGGTCAAATCGATCGAAACCTGGCCCCAACCCAACGCCCACACCGAAGTCAGCAGCGGCCAGTCCGTCGGCATCACCCTCTCCGAACAAATCTTTGTCGAACGCGGTCAGGTCGCCACCCTGGCCGACGATGTCATGGTCGAAGGCCGTGAGTTCAAAGCCAAACTGTTCTGGCTCGAAAACGAACCCCTCCGGCTCAACGAACCCGTCACCCTGAAACTCGCCACTGCCGAAGTGGAGGCCCGTGTCATTGAGATGACCCGGGTCCTCGACTCCTCTTCCCTCGACGTCCACCAAGCCCGCGATCTTATCCAGAAAAACGAGGCCGCGGAAGTCCGCCTGCGCGTCCGCAAACCGCTCGCTTTCGACAACGCCGACCTGATTCAGCAAACCGGACGGTTCGTCCTCTCCAAAGGAGCCCGCATCGGCGGGGGCGGAATCATCCTCGGTGCCCATTACCCCGCCTCGGCCAGTGAGGCCGTCGCCAGCTCGAACCTCTCCTGGACCGCTCACGAAGTCACCGCTGAGGCCCGCATCGATCATTTCGGCCATCGCGGTGCCGTCATCTGGCTCACCGGCCTGTCCGGAGCCGGCAAATCCACCCTTGCCGTCTCCCTCGAAGCCGCCCTTCTCCGGCGCGGCATCGCTGCCTTCATTCTGGATGGCGACAACCTCCGCCACGGCCTCTGCTCCGACCTCGGCTTCTCCGACCGCGACCGGGCCGAGAACATCCGGCGAGCGGGCGAAGTCGCCAAACTCATGGCCGAAGCCGGCCTTGTCGTCATCTCCGCCCTCATCTCTCCGTTTGCCGCCGAACGTGCCCGCGTCCGCAATCTTTGCGAAACCGTCGGCATCCCATTCTGTGAGGTCTTCGTCAACGCACCCTTGGCCGTTTGCGAGCAACGTGATCCCAAGCATCTTTACCAGAAAGCGCGGCGGGGCGAGATTCAGGGTTTCACCGGCATCGATGCGCCCTACGAACCGCCCGCCAACCCCGACCTGGAACTCCGCACCGACCAGATCAACCGGGAAACCTGCCTCGCCCTCCTTGGCGAGCGTGTCCTCGACCTGACCCGGCGGATCGATCCCGGCTCCTCCAGCCCCATGATCTGAGCCCAGCCACAAAGCCTTTCCCCCGGGAGGGCGAACCTCCGCGTGAGCCGAAATTTTCTGTCGGCAATCTCGATTCAGCGTTTTACCGGTTCCAGCGTGGTGCCGCTCTTCCCATCAAGCGCCCGCCAGCCCAGCCGGAGTAATTCGTCCCGAATCCGGTCCGATTCGGCCCAATCCCTGGCCGCCCGGGCAGCCTGACGGGCCTCGGCCAGTTGCCGAACCTCGGCGGGAATCTCCACCGGAGGCTCCACCGCCACTTCCGCCTGAAGCCCAAACGCATAAAGCAGTGCGGCCAAGGCGGGGGCATCCTCCGCGTCGAGCTGATCCAGAACCGTAAACAGTTCGCCCAACGCTTTCGGTGTATTGAGATCGTCCTCCAACGCTGCCACCGCTCCGCCAAGACGACCCCAGGCGGCTGGTGGGTCGCCGTTTGGAACCACAGCCAACCGCCGGGCCGTCGCCGAAATCTGACCCAGCGCACTCCGCGCAGCCCCGAGCGAGTCCCAGGTAAAGTTGAGCGGCTTCCGGTAATGGCCGGAGAGCAGAAGGTAGCGGAGTTCCATCGGGGTAAAGCCCCGGGCCACCACGTCGTCAACCGTGTAGAGGTTGCCCAGGCTTTTGCTCATCTTCTGCCGGTCCACCGTCAGGTGGGCCACGTGGAACCAATGCCGGACAAACAGCTCCCCGGTGGCACATTCGCTCTGGGCGATTTCGTTCTCGTGATGCGGAAAGATCAAATCAATCCCACCGGAATGGAGATCAATCCCCGTGCCGAGA
>CALFVM010000218.1 GCA_937928665.1 uncultured Candidatus Methylacidiphilales bacterium | reverse complement strand
CCCGGCCACCACCAGGGAAATCGCATTGGTCGGACCGGAAATCAGGTGCTGACTGTTGCAAAAAAGCGAACACAGGATCGTCAGGACAATACTCGCATAGATCCCGTAAGCAGGCGGCAGCCCGGCGATCGTCGCATAGGCAATCGCCTGCGGGATGTTCATCAGCGCCACCGTGACACTGGCCGACACATCGTGCCGCAAGTCGATCCGGGAATACGTTCGTGCCGTCTCGATAAACGGGAAGTAGCCCGCGAAATGGCGCAGTTCCACTCCTTTCATCGGAGAGCCGAAACTTGGGCAAGTTGAGACCAATTCACCAACCTCAGTTGTGCGCCATGATCGCCCTGCTGGTCAAGCCCACCCTGCCTCTGGTTGCCCCAGTCATCGCCGCACGCCGGCACGAACCCGGTCGCGCCCCACCCACCAACGGACCAACTCCCCAATCACCCATCCCTGCAAAGCCAAAAAGCCCGTCCCAAATCCAACCAGCACCCAGTTCCCCTCTGCCCACCATGAACCGATGCCCGGTGTGCCCCATCCCAATTGCAGGCTCATCGCCAAACCGGGCACCACCAGCATCAACAGCATCGGCCCCACCATGAACGCCACCGGTCGCCCTTCCCGCTTCAGAAAAACGAACAGCACCACCAACGCCAAACCGGCCAGCAACTGGTTGGTCGCCCCGAAAAGCGGCCACAGCACCATTCCGCCCCGCCCGGCCTGGGCCCAGCTCCACTCCTGACCCGCCGGAGGAACTGCCGCGAGCAGGGCCGCTGCGAGAACCGCCAAAAATGCCGCCGGATGCGGGTTCCACGCCAACCGCCCCAGCCTGGCCAGTGGACCCAGCAAAGAGTTCCCCATGTCCGATGCCAGCTCCTGAATCACGTAACGCTGCAAGCGGCATGTCGAGTCCATTGTCGTTCCGGCAAAGGACGCCACGAAGACCCCCATCAGTGCCACGGCCATTTCCCTCGGCACCCCAAGAGCCCCAAGAAAGTTGGCCGAGCCCCCCACAAACGCCCCCACCGTTGCGCCCAGTCCGCCGGCACTCCGCCAGTCGGCATACTGCATTTCCCACGCCGCCCTCCCCAGGACCGTCACCCCGTCCACCCCCTGCAACCCAAGCCCAATCCCTGCACCGCACGCCAGAATCACCAAGACGGCCAAAAACCCCTCCGCCAACATCGAGCCGGCTCCAACCATCGGCGCGTCCGATTCCCGGGCCAATTGCTTACTGCTGGTCCCGCTGCAAACCAGGCAATGGAATCCGCTGACGGCTCCGCAGGCCACCGTGATGAACAGGAAAGGAAACAGCGGAGGTGCCCCTGGCGGTTCGGCCCGGTAAACCGGCGCGACCATCTCCAACCGGCCGGCACCCTCCCCCGACCCGCCCAGAAAGCCCGCCACCACCAACCCCACGACCAGCAGTCCGAGCACCGAAATCAACTGCAGCGCATTGATATAATCCCTCGGCTGCAAAAGCAGCCAGACCGGCAGGACCGACGCCGCATAGGAGTACATCAGGAGAAGCCCCACCCACACGGGAACCGGCAACCCCGCCAACCACTCATTGACCCCGCCCAGCACGCCCGCGTTTCCACACGCGACAAAACCATACATCAACACCAATGCACCCAGTGAGGTCGGGAAAAGCGGGAACTTCCCCGAACGCAACCCCCACCCAATCACCATTGCCAGGGGGATCTGCAACAGGCACGGCAGAATTGCGGCCGGAAACATCCGGAACACCCCGGCAACCACCACGCCAAAAACGGCCAGGACAATCGTCAGTGCCATGAAAAAAATAAGCAGAAACACCCGGCGCAATCTCGGATGAATCAGCTTGCCCGCCACATCCCCCACCGTCCTCCCCCCGTTCCTCAGGCTGACCATGAGCGAACCGAAATCGTGAACAGCACCAATAAAAATGGAGCCCAGCAAAACCCATAAAAGGGCCGGACCCCAGCCCCAGGTCACGGCAATGGCCGGCCCAACGATCGGCCCGGTCCCGGCTATGGAGGTAAAGTGATGCCCGAAGACCAGCCACTTCGGACTTGCCACATAATCCCGCCCATCAGCCAACGCCCGGCTCGGCGGGATCCTCCCGTCATCCAACCGATAGATCCGCCGCGCCATCCAGCGCACATACACGAAGTAGGCAACCAGCAGGACGCCGCCCGACCCCAAGGCCACAGCGATCGGATGCATCGGTGCTCAACCGTTTCAGGAAGCCCCTGAACCGATCTGCGCAATTTGGTCACGCAAAATTGCCGCATCTTCGAACCGCTCGTCCCCGATGGCCTTCTGCAATTCCTCTTCCAGCTTCTTCCGCTGCAAACCCCGGTGCGCCAACGGGATTTTGCCCGTGTGCTGCAACCCCTTCTGACAATCGTTGAGAACGTCGTGCAACACCTCGGTAAACACCTCGTAACACGCAGGACATCCCAAACGTCCGGTCTTCCGCACGTCCTCATGGGTAAACCCGCAGTGCGGACATTGCTGAACGGGATTCGGGGAGGAAGCGAACAAAATCGATTTGGCGGAAATCTCCGCCGGCTGCGGGTCGATCTTCTGGGAGGGGTCGGCTTTCCCCTTCGACGCCGCCAGCTTGGCCACCGCCTGCCACAAATCCACCTCGACCAGGTCCGGATTGGCCACCTGGGGAATGCATTTTTCACAAACATGCACCTCGATCGTCTGCCCATTGACAATCTTCGTCAAATGGCAGGAGGCCTTATTCCCCGGACAAAATGTGCAGTCCATCGGGAAACGCTATCACGTCCCTTCCTCCTTGGCAATCACCACCGAGCCGCCGACTAGTGCCGACGCTTGCACCTGGCAAATTCCACGCTTAATTTATCAGGATGAATGATTTTTCTGGGCCCCTGCCCCTCGCGCCGAAGGAGGGAGACCGCATCATATTAAAAGACGGCGAAACCTTATCCTGGGTGCAGGATCTCGCCGGCCACGCCATGAACGGCTGCTTCCGCGTGATCGACCGCACCGGACAGATCCGGGTGGTCAAACGCTTCAGGGAAAAAGATTTGCCCGGCCAGCCCGCCTGGAGAGCTCTCAATTGATCCTCTGCGGCCTACCATGAATTTCTGGTCCCCCAACATCGGTCGCACCGGTCGCGTCATTCGTGCGGCCAGCGGTTCCTTCCTCGTTACCATCGGCCTGGTCTGCCTCATCCTCGGAGGCCCGCTGTGGCTTTCCCTTCTCTGCTGGAGCGGTGGACTCTTCTGCCTGGTAGAAGCCGCCGGAGCCTGGTGCATCGCCCGGGCCTGCGGAATCAAAACCAAATGGTAACTCACCTCCCCCCGCTATCGGAAAACGAGCGGGCCAGGTTGGCTTATGACGCGGCCATGCGCCAACTGGAGCGCATGCGCTCCATGCAATACGCCTATCACCAAAAATTTTTTTCCTGGATCGGTTTCACCCTCATTCTTCTCCTTGCCCTCGCCCTGTGGCCGGGCGGCCTGGGCTGGTTCTTCATCCCTTTTTTGGTCATCAGTGCTGGAGTTCAGGCCTCCTTTTACCTCCACTTCTGCGACTTCGCCCGCACCCACGCCCGCCTGCTCGAAACCAAGCTCAACCACTGGCTTGGAGCCCGGATCCTCATGGGTGCGGAAATCGAAGCTCTGTATTTCTACGACGAAAAAGAACCCAAAATCAGCGGGTTCCTCCCCACCACCCCTGGCCGCTTTTTCTCCGCGTTCACTCTTCACTGGATGATGGTCTGGACCGTCCTCTTCGCGCTGGGCGCCACCTTTGCCTTCCGGGCACTCGACCCGTTCTGGGCACTGGCCTACCTCCTCGGTGTTCTGGCCTGGGCCACCGCCAACTTCGGCTTCATCGCCTGGTACTTTTGGAATGGACGGGACGAAAAGGCGATCGATCGTCTCCTCGACCGGCACTTGTTTCAAACCATGGACACCTCGGATGGTTGACACCTTCGAGCGGTCCGTCTGGTTGGCAACACGAGTTGAAACGGCCTTCCTCTTCCACCTCGACCCAGCCAACATCCGGAAGATCGCCCCGCCCTCCCTGCGCGTCGTCGAACTCGAACAACCCGATTCGCCCCGCGTCGGCTCGACCATTCGCCTTAAAGTCCGCCAATTCGGAGTCACCCAACTGTGGGAGGTCGTTTGGGACATCATCGAACCCCCCGCAGGCCAACCCGCCCGCGCCCGTCTCGTGGACCGCGCCCTCCGCTCCCCCTTCGCCGTCTGGCGGCATGAACACGCCTTCCGAGAAGACGTTGGCGGCTGTTGGATGACCGATCGGATCGAGTTTCGCCTGCCTCTCGCGCCCTGGTCGGCTCCCGCCCGGCCTTTTGTCTGTTGGGCTCTCCGACACATGTTCGAGGAGCGGCACCGGCGCACCGCCGCCTATTTCACCACAGATCAACCTTCCCCGCCCGACAGTGCCTTAGGAAAAGACCGAACGTTCTGAACCGTCGAAGTCACCCTCCACCTGGAGCGGTTCCGCCGTGAGGGAACTTTGGTAAGCCGCTCCCAGCCCCTCGTTGATCAGTCGGGTCAGTTGTTGGGCGTAAAAACGGACCAGCCCGATGTTCGTCTGCAGGCTGAAGACGACAATGAGGAGACATTCATGCTCCAGGGCCATCATCAAGATGCTCATGCTCCGGCCTTCCTGGTAGAGCGCGGAAAAGTCGGTTTCTCCCAGGCGCTTGGCCAATTCATGGGTGGCCGCGAACGATCCCGCCGCCAACGCACACAGAATACTGAGATCAAGGTCGCCGGTGTCGCCGGACTGGACAAAGAGATTGCCCCCCTTGTCAACGATGGCACTCCAATTCGACTCCGATTTTTGGAGAAAGGCCGTAAGCTGATTCTCGAGGGCGATCTGGTCCTCCATCGAGAGCATGCTAATGCTGGACATAATGAATCCTCAGGTAGTGGAAGCGGCGGCCGCTTTGCCAGCAGCTGTCACATCGACGTTACTGTTGGCACCAGCCGATTTGGAATACTTGGCTAGTAGCAGGCGGGCAACGCCGTTGAGCGTTTCCAGAATTCCGTCCCCCTTGGAGGCCACGGCCTCGTAGGACAGGACTTTGGTCGCCCGGTTGTTAAACGTGTACTCCAGATAGTGAATCGGCGCAGCGTTCGGCAGATCCCGCTTGTTATACTGGAGCACATACGGAATGGTCGCCAGTGTCAGATGATTCTGAATCAGGTTATCCTGCAAGTTGGAAAAGGATTCAACGTTTTCCGCCATTTTATCCCAATGAGAATCGACGACGAAAACGATGCCGTCGACACCTTTCAAGACCAACTGCCGCGTTGTGTTGTAGACCGGCTGACCGGGAACGGTATAAAGCTGGAATCGGGTATTAAACCCGGGCAACGTTTTGGTGCTCAGGCTCAAAAAGTCGAAGAACAACGTCCGGTCCGCATCGGTGGCCAGAGAAACAAGCTCACCCTTCTGGTTGCTATTGATCCGCTGGTGCAGGGAGATGAGATTGGTGGTCTTCCCACATAAAGCGCATCCGTAATAGACGATCTTCAACTGGATTTCGCGGCGGGAGTAGTTGATAAATGCCATAACCGTAGAAGAAACAATTAGAGTTCAACCCGGGTCTTCTTGCCCTCAGTCAACTCTTCAAGCAGCGAGCGGACGACTTTGCCATAGTATTCGGGCAGATCCTTTTCGGAGCTCAGCATGACCAGGTAAAGTCCTCCCCGGCGATAAATAAAGTAACCCATCTCCTCACTGACAATGTGAACCTCATCTGCGGCCATGGCCTTGATCTGCTCCATGGTCTCATTGATGTGGTTCATAATCCGAGGCAAGAATGCCGAAAGCGATTCGGCCAAATCCCCATCGGTCACATCTTTGGCAATCGGCAATCCTTCTGCCCCGGCGATGATACAACCCTGAATCGACGGCCAGCGGCGAATGTGCAATGCCACGTCACGAAGCGACAGCTTCTCCGTCAACGGTGCACCCAGCAAAATGTTCACCTGGCCGGACAATGCCGTTTCCGAATCCGGATCCCCGGTGAATTGCCGGTAGATCTCTTTGGTCATTCCCGGAATACTCAAGAGCTGGCTGAACTCTTTGAAGTCCCCGTGGAGTTCCCGCCACGCCAAAACTTTCCGCGCCAATCGCGCCGAAACCCCAGGAATCTTTACCAGATCCTCCACCCCGGCACTGTTCAGGTGAACGCGAATCTCCTTGGACGCGTTCCCCAGCTCGCCCGTGACCGGCAACTGGATGGAAGCGGTCTGAGTTAGCGGCGGCGGAGGAGGCGGTGTGGCCGCCACGACCGGAATAGCCGGTGGTATCCTCGGCGGAGGCGGGGGCACCTGATGCTTCGTCACCGGAGCAAGCACGCGCGCCTGGTGTACAACCGGAGGGGGAGGAGGAACGACCGCTTGTGCAAGCTCTGGTTCCGGCTCAGGCTCAGGCTCAG
>CALFVM010000217.1 GCA_937928665.1 uncultured Candidatus Methylacidiphilales bacterium | reverse complement strand
CGCGAATCAATGTCAGTGAACTACAAAGGCAAAGACTTCACCATTGCTTTCAATCCTGACTACCTCATGGACCCGCTCAAGAACCTCGATAGCGACGAAGTTCACCTTGATTTCACCGACGAGCTCAGTCCCGGCGTCATCCGCTACGCCGATCGACCCTTCTTGTACGTGATCATGCCCATGCGAACGGCGTAAACCCAGGGCGAGGAGATCACTTCTTCAACCCGGAAGTGGCCACAAGTGCCATGTGCGCGCCAAGCCGACCCGACCCAACTATGGCGTGGAGCTACTTGGGATCATGGACACTTTCTTTTCAATGGAAGAAAACGCTTTGGGCCATCAAAATCGCAGCCAACACCAACCCATTTAACCGAGCGTCACCAACCGGGTGTTTTTAGTCAGCGTTCCGGTTTTGCCCGGATGGTCTTCGGTCAGAGGAGACGTGACAGAACGGGCGCGGCTGGCTAACCTCTCAAACTTCATGTCGGAGTTGGCCAAAGCATACGAACCGGGTGCCGTTGAAGAACGCCTCTACCAAACCTGGCTGGAATCCGGCCTCTACCGGGCCGATCCCGCCAGTCCCAAGCCTTCTTTCGCCATCGTCATTCCCCCCCCCAACGTCACCGGCATCCTCACTCTCGGCCACGTCCTCAACAACACCATCCAGGACATTCTCTGTCGCCGGGCTCGCATGATGGGTCGGGAAGTCCTCTGGCTGCCCGGAACCGATCACGCCGGGCTGGCCACTCAGACCGCTGTCGAGAAAGCTCTTCGCAAACCAGAAACCCTGCCGTCACGCGTCCGGGCCGTGCTCGAATCCATCGAGAACGTGTGGGATCAGCAGGCGGGCAAACCCAAAATCCCGCTGACGCGTCAGAACCTTGGCCGGGACGCCATGCTTCGCCTGGTCTGGGCCTGGACCGAGGACCGGGGCGGCACCATCATTGGTCAGCTCAAGAAACTCGGCTGCTCCTGTGACTGGTCCAGAGAACGTTTCACCATGGACGAAGGCTACGCCCGCGCTGTGCAACAGGCCTTCGTCGATCTCTACGCCAAAGGCTACATCTACCGCGGCACCCGCATGGTCAACTGGTGTCCCGCTTCCCTCACAGCCATTTCTGATGAAGAAGTCATCCCCACGCCCCAACAAGGCAAGCTCTTTTACATGCGCTACGAAGTGGTGGAGGAGCCCGGCACGTTCCTGGAAATCGCCACCACCCGGCCGGAAACCATCATGGGGGACACGGCCGTGGCCGTCAGCTCGCGCGATCCCCGCTACGCCCGGTTCATCGGGCTTCATTGCTGGCGGCCCTTTCCCCGGGCACACCTCCCGATCATCGCCGATGATGCGATTGATCCTGAGTTCGGCACCGGCGTTCTCAAGGTGACCCCCGCCCATGACAAAGCCGACTTCGAAATCGGGCGACGCCACCACCTGCCCGCCATCGACATCTTCCATCCCGACGGACGGGTCAATTGTCCGGACGTGCCTGAACTTCATGGGCTCGACCGCTTCGAAGCTCGGAAAAAAGCGGTCGAACTCCTCAGTGCCTTGGGACTCATGGTCAGGGAAGAGCCCTACGCCAACAACGTCGGCTTCAGCGAACGCGGCCAGGTTCCCATCGAACCGCGCCTCTCCGAACAATGGTTCCTCGACTACCGCCGGATGCTCGGCGGAACGATGATTGATGAAGCACTCCGCGTCGTCCGCGAAAGGCGGGTCGCCTTCCACCCGGAACGGTGGGAAAAAGTCTATGCCCACTGGCTGGAAAACATTCAGGACTGGTGCCTCTCCCGGCAGGTCTTCTGGGGCCATCGCATCCCCGTTTGGACCCGGAACGGCGACGCCCGCTGCCAAATCGAATCACCGGGCGAAGGCTGGGAACAAGATCCTGACAGCCTCGACACCTGGGCCTCTTCCTGGCTGTGGGCTTACGCCACCATGGACGAAGCCACCCGGCGCAAGTTCTACCCCACCTCCGTCCTCGTCACTGGCCCCGATATCATCTTTCTCTGGGTCGCCCGCATGATCATCGCCGGACTCGAGTTCCGCCCTGGCACTGGTGAACGAGCCGAAGATCAAATTCCGTTCCGCGATGTCTATTTCACCGGGCTCATCCGTGACAGCAAAGGGCGCAAACTTTCCAAATCCCTCGGCAACTCCCCCGACCCGCTCGACCTCATTGCCAAATATGGTGCCGATGGCCTTCGCTTCGGCCTCATGCGCATCGCGCCCCAGGGTCAGGACATTCGGTTTGACGAAAAACAGATCGAGGAAGGCCGCAACTTCTGCAACAAGCTCTGGAACGCCTGCCGCTTCCGTCAGATGCAGGGCGAAATCGATCCCGCCGCCGACCCCTCCCGCCATCATCTCTCTTCCTTCGCCCACCACATCCTCTTCCGGTTCGATACCGCACTCGCGCTCGTCAACCAGGGCTTCCGTGATTTCGAGTTCAACACCGTTCTCTCCCTCCTCTACGACTTTACCTGGAACCAGTTCTGCGCCCGGTTCCTCGAAGCGGCCAAGCTCGACTTCCGCAACCCCGCCAGCCCCACCCGCGCTGGAACCCTCGCCACCTTCGACTTCATCCTCTCCCGCCTCCTCCGCCTTCTCCACCCAGCGGTTCCTTTCGTCACCGAGGAAATCTGGCTTTCTGCCGGGTTCGGCCAAACCACCATCCAGACCGCGCCCTGGCCCGAGCACCTTGGCTTTGAACCCGATTCGATTCGCGCCCTCCATGCCGACAAAGTCTATACTGCGGTGGAGTGCGGACGCCGTCTGCGTGCCGATTTCGGCCTGCCCTCCAATCAGCCCGCCCTTTTCCTTCTCCATTTGGCCACCTCCCTGAGCGACGAGGAAATGGATGTCCTCGAAACCCTCCTCAACGCCAAGGAAATCCAAATGGCCCACGAACGTCCGCCCAAAACGCCGTTCGCCATTACCCCGCTCGGCGATCTCTTTCTGCCGATCGAAGGCCTGATCGATCTCGAAAAAGAAAAGGCCCGCCTGGACAAGGAAATCGCCAAAGCCGAGGCGGACCTGGCCCGCGAACGCAAAAAACTCGAAAACGCCGACATGCTGGCCAAGGCACCGCCGGAAAAAATCGAAGATTGGCGTCGGATCGAGCGCGAGGCCGCAGAACGCCTCGACAAACTTCGGGACCAGATGCGCCAGCTTTTCGGTGCCTGAACCTCCGCGCCAACATCCGCCTGGCAAAGGATGTCTTATGGTTCCGATGAGGGGCCAGGCTCAAAGGTGACCACGATGGCACCGCGCAGGTCGCCCGGGGCGAAGTTCACGGCTTGGTCCTCCGGATAAAGCTCCGCCAGGACGTGAGCCACGTCAGGCGTGATGTCGCTGTTCGAACCGTGGCAGGCCAGGCAGGAGGCTGCTACGGGCACCGGATGATAGTAACGCGTTTCTCCTGTTTGCGGCAAAAACACCACCTGGCCCGCCAATGACGAGGCATCTCCCCGCTTCCAGTTCTTCGAGAAAACCCGGAGCACTAGCGCATCGATACCGTCCTGCGCGTTCTTTGGATTGCGGGTGCGCAGGCCGATCCGCCGAATCGACGCGATCCCTTTCTCGTTCAAGGCTTCAGCCGTTTGACCCGTCAGCGTTTGCGCGTCGCTCTGGCAGATGTTCATCGCCCCGACCACGCCCCCGTCTGCCATTGCTTGCTCCAGACGGTTCATCAAATGGCGAAACAACATCTGCGCGGCCTCACGCCCTTGGGTTTCCAGACGCTCGCTCTGCCGAAACTCAATCGACAGAGATTCCCTTTCCGTCGCAGGTTGGTTCCACGATCGCACGGCCACCCACAGGGCCACGAACACCAGAGTCACGGCAAAAATCCGTCGGAGAAGGGCAGGGGAGAGCAAGCTTTTGCCCCACGAACCGCCGGTCATACCCACCGCGCCGCCGAGCAAAAACCATCCGGCAGTGTCGGTGGGAAAGGTGGGCAAGGCCACCAAGTTGGCCACCAGTGCAGCTCCGCTGATTAGGAAAATTCCGATTAACGAGGTGGCGAGCGCTGCCGGCATGGGCATGGCCGTGACCAGCACCAGAGCGGGCACCACCAGGAAACCGCCGCCCACCCCAAAGATTCCGGAAAGCACCCCGGTGAGCGCGCCGGCGGCCACCAACTTGCCTGCACACGACCATTGAAAGTTCAGTTGCCCGGCTGAATCAGCGCGACAAGTCAAGAAAGAGAGCGGCACCTCGGAGCTGTTCGTGCCCCCCCACATCTTCCAGGCAATAAAAAGCATCAAGAGCGCAAATAACCCCAGGGTGAGAGACTCCGGCCAGCTCGCGCCCAGGGACGCTCCCAGCGGTGCCCCGGCCACACCACCGAGCCCGAGCAAGGCACCCGCACCCCAGCGAACTTGATGCCGCTGCAGAAGTGCCCCGTAGAGGGCGGTCAGCCCCACCCCCGCGAGCGAGACCGTGACGGCATCGCGCAGGCCCAGCCCCACCACTCCGAGCAGCAAGGGCACAGCCAAGATCGAGCCCCCACCGCCCGTCAGCCCGAGCGACAATCCTACCAGCGAACCGCTAAGAATGATCTCGATCACACGGATTTAGTGGGCGACGCCTTGGGCCTGCGCAATGCGTTCGCACGCTTCACAAACTCCATCGACGTGAACGGCATCAAAGCCGTGCGCCACCAAAAAGGATGCCGCCAGTGCGGCCCGTTTCCCGCTGCCGCAATGCACGAAGATGGTTTTCCCGCGAGGAACTTCGGCCAGTCGCGGGCGCAGCCGGGTGTAGGGAATCGAGAGAGCGCCCTCCAGATGGCCTTCGGCAAACTCCGCACCCGTTCGCACATCCAGGATGAGGCCCTCCCTTTGGGCCATGGCGGAGTCAAACGCCGGGAAGGGCACCCGTGCGGAGCGTGTCACTGCCCCTCCGCCCGCTTTCCACTCTTCCAGCGTGATCCAACCGCGGCAGCCGTCCAGACCGATGCGATACAACTGCGTGGCGGCCAACTCCGCGTCCTCGGCGGAGGGAGACACCAGTAAAATGGGCTGTGATTCTTCAACGTAAGATCCGGCTCCGGCACTGAAGAACGGTCCATGCAGGGGAACATGCAGGGCCCGCGGCAGATGCTCTGCACTGAAATCTTCCCGGCTGTCCCGGGTGTCCAGGACGGCCACCGCGTTGTCAGCGACCAAGTGCGTCGCCGTCGCGAAGTCCAGGTGCAGCGAAGCGGGCCGCCCGCCGGTCACGCGCACGCCATCCCGATTGACCCGTTTCATCGTGGCAAAGTAAAGCGGGGGCTCCGGTTGGCCGCGCAGGATTTCCTGAACAAAGCCCTCAGGGTTCCCGATCGCTTGGCGGAAGGGTCGGTTGAACCGGCGTTCGTAACCCAACGTGCTTGTGGGAACGGCACCCAACGCTTTGCCGCATGCGCTCCCTGCTCCGTGGGCGGGAAGCACCTGCACGAAGTCGTCCCAGCGGGTCAAGGCCCGCGCCAGTGCTTCCTGGAGGATCCGGGCCGAAGGTTCCATCACGCCAACTTGTCCGGCGGCTGATTCCAGCAGGTCGGGACGTCCCACGTCCCCGACAAAGAGAAAATCACCCGTCACCAGAGCCAGCGGGGCATCCGCACCGCCGCCCTCGTCGGTAATGACATAGCTGAGATGCTCCGGAGTGTGGCCCGGCGTATGGATTGCCTGCAGCACGATGTTCCCCACCCGGAACGTGGAACCGTCCCGCAGGATGGTGGTGTTCGGGCGGCCTTCCGCCCAGCGCGAAGTCCACTCCGGCGCTCCTTCCCCCGAGACGTAGAGCTGGATCTGCGAATCAGCGGCCAATTCCTGCGCCCCGCTGACAAAATCGGCGTGGATGTGGGTCTCCGCCACCGCCGTGATCCGCAGGTTGTTGGCTGCGGCCAGCGTGAGGTATGGTTCGAGATCTCGCTCCGGATCGATGACGATGGCTTCGCCCGTGCGCTGGCAGCCGATGAGATAGGCGTATTGAGCTAGATAGGGATCAAAAATTTGGCGCAAAAACATGGTGGGGTCTCCGCAGGCAAAACCTTCAAAAATTTACCGCGCACAGGACGTGTCGGGGCCACCACAACAGGACCGCGACCGATTGTTCCACGGCATGCGTGCTAGGAGCAGCCCCATGCCGCACCAGTCCGTCACCCCGGCGAAAATCAGGCCGCCGCCGACAAACCCGCTGAGCAGCAGAAACCACGGATTGAAGAAATAACCTAACAGAACTCCGCTAAGCACCAAAGCTCCGGCGGCCATCCGGACCTGGCGTTCAATCGAAATGCTTTTCTGGCCCCGGTTAACCTCGCCTCCGGCGGCTTCCCAAGCCGTGACCCCTCCCTCCAGCACCAGGAAGTTATCGGCTCCGGCCACCGCCAGTTTTTGACCGGCCTGGCTGGCCCGGTTGCCCGAACGGCAGACCAGCACCCATTCCTTGGACTGGGCCGCCACATCTTTCACCTTGGTCTCGTCCCACTCGTGCAAGGGGAGCAGGCGGGAACCCGGGATATGGATCTCTTCAAACTCGGCCGGGGTCCGCACATCCAGCAGGGCGACGTCGGCCAGACGCTGTTTTAATTGGGAAGGGGTGATGGTTTTCATGAGAGAATCAATCAGGTTAATTGAGTTGAGGTTGCCAAGAAGGATGTCATCATACTATTACGATATCACGATATGACAAACAAAAATAATCGCAATCGGTCCGGGGCTGTCGGATTGGAGGCAGGGCACTTGACCGATCCGCCCATGACGGATGGTCAAATTGAAGAAGCGGCGCGTTTGTTCGCAGTGTTGTCGGAGCCGCCCCGGCTTTATCTGCTGCGCGCTCTGATGGAAGGGGAAGCTTCCGTGGGCGAGCTGGTGGTCAAGACGGGTCTGAGGCAGGGCACCGCGTCGAAGCACCTGGGGATTCTGCAAACCGTCGGCTTCCTGGAGCGTCGCCGCGAGGGAGCCAGTGTTTTTTATAAAATTTCCGATCCCCTGGTGCAGCAGCTTTGCAAGCTGATGTGTGCGCGGGTGCGGCAGGAAGCAGTCCGGCAATACAGCAGACTGACAGGCTGAGCTGGCAGAGGCATGAAACGGGCAAGCCGAGACACTCCCGGGGGTGCTCCGTGGACAGTCCCCCAGTCGGGTGCGCCCGCCCACAACATTTTTTCAGAAACCGATTAAGAAACCACCCCGCCGGGCGTTAAGGTGGAGGAACGCCCGCATGAATTCGTCTCCCATCGCTGACCGGAACCTTTGGCTCAAGGACGCCTTCGACCGCTATGAATCCCCGCTGATCGCCTACGCGAAATCGCTGGCCGGGGATTGGGAAACGGCCCGCGATGTGGCCCAGGAGGCCTTTCTCAAACTCTGCCAGCAAGATCCGGCCCGGGTCGGTGACCCGCCCGGCCCCTGGCTTTATCGCGTCTGCCGCAACCGAATCATCGACCTGCACCGCGCCCGGCACCGTCGGTGCGAAACCCCATTGGACGAAACCAACGATCCTCCGGCTCCCGCCACGGAGCCGGGCGGGGCACTTGACGCGGAAGGGCGGCAAACCGTGATGGATGAACTCCTGGCCGATCTCACGCAGCAGCAGCGGGAGTTGGTCCGGCTCAAGTTTTTGCATGGAATGAGCTACCGGGAGATCGCCGACCTCACCGGACTGACAACCAATCTTGTCGGCGTCCACCTTCACCAGGCTGTCAAACGGATGCGCACCCGCCTCCGCAGCCGCTCCGCCCCGGCAGCCTGGAAGGAACTGATCGAACCATGAAACTCCACGAAGACGACCCCCGCCTGACCGCCTACCTGACCGGTGACCTGGATTCGGCCGAACGCGCCGCGCTGGAGCAGGAAGCGCGGGACAATCCTGCCACCCGGGCCCTGCTCGAAACATGGCAAGCCGACCTTGATGCCATTCAGTCCGTGCTGGACGCCGAACGAAGCCAAGCACCTTCCCTGGACCCTGGGCGCCGCCGTGCTGTCCTGGCCGCCCTCCGCCAAACCGAGCCCAAGCGTTCACGACGGCATTCGGGATGGCAGTGGGTGATGCTCAGCGGCGCGGCCCTGACCACCGCGGTCATCCTGGCTGTGCCGGCCTTCATACCGGCAGGGGAATCTGACGATCTTGAAGGCGTCGCCAACGTCACCCCACCGCTGGCTGCCCCCGGCGCGGACGAACGCCTCCTTGACGTTTTGCCGGAAAGCGCGGCGGTCACCATGAAGGAGCAGGCCCGTGCGGGCTTGCCGGAGATTGCATCAGGTCACCCGCCCTTGACCAGGAGTGGTGCGGATGCGCCGATGACCGGCCCGCAGTTTAGCAGCGAGCGCACCGAACGGGACTCAGGGGTCTGGCGTGGCCCACGGCCCGGATTGGAGCAGACGCAAACGTGGCCCGATCACGAGAGCTACAGTGCCTTGACCGAGTCCGGTTTCCGCATCATCGCCGATGCCGGATCGGCCACCTCCACCTTCTCCGCCGATGTCGATACTGCTAGCTATGCCAACGTCCGCCGTTTCCTTCAGACCGGGACTTTGCCCCCAGCCGACGCCGTCCGAATCGAGGAACTGATCAACTACTTCCCCTACGCTTATCCCGAACCGAAGCCGGGCGAAACCTTCGGGATCGATGTCGAAGTCGCCACCGCCCCGTGGAACCGGGCCCACCGGCTCGCCCGGATCGGACTCCGCGCCCGCGGGCTGCCCGAACCGCGCCCGGCCATGAATCTGGTCTTCCTCATCGATGTCTCCGGTTCCATGCGCCCCGCCAACCGTCTCCCCCTGGTCCGCCGCTCCCTCCGCGCCCTGACCCAGAACCTCGACGCCCGGGACCGCGTCGCCATCGTCACCTACGCTGGTGCTTCCGGTCTCGCTCTGCCCTCCACTCCGGTCTCGGACCGTCCGACCATTTTGGCCGCACTCGACCGCATGGAAGCCGGGGGCTCGACCAACGGTGGGGCGGGCATAGAACTGGCTTACCGCGTGGCCCGGGAAAACCGGATCGAGGGCGGTGTTAACCGCGTCATCCTCTGCACCGATGGCGATTTCAACGTCGGCGTGACCGACCACGCCGCGCTCCTCCGCCTCATTCGGCAGCGGGCCAACGAAGGCATTTACCTCAGCATTTTTGGTTTCGGCATGGGCAATCTGAAAGATGACCGGCTGGAAAAACTTTCCAACGAAGGCAATGGTACCTACGGCTATATCGACACGTTTGCCGAAGCCCAGCGGGTTTTCGGCCAGCAACTCGAGGGCACCCTGGCCACGGTCGCCCAAGACGTGAAATTTCAGATCGAGTTCAACCCGGCCCGCGTCGCCGCCTATCGGCTGATCGGCTACGAGAACCGTCTGCTCAACCGGGAAGACTTCAACGACGACACCAAGGACGCTGGCGATGTCGGCGCGGGCCAGACCGTCACCGCGCTCTACGAAATCGTCCCAGTCGGAGGCGAATCGAATGTGCGCCCGATCGATTCGCCCCGTTACTTCACCGAAAAGCTCCGGGACTGGGTCCGGCCTGTTGCCGGGGAAAAAAGCGGCGAGTTATTTTTTCTAAAAATCCGCTACAAACAACCTGGAGCCACCACCAGCCAGCTTGTGACCCGGCCAGTCCAGGATCGGGCGAAGGCGGCTGAACAAGCAGGTCCCGACTTCAGGTTTGCCGCCGCCGTGGCCGGGTTTGGTATGCTCTTGCGGGACTCGAGCCACGCCGGGCAACTCGATTGGCCCACCGTCATCCGCCTGGCCCGTGACGCCCGCGGCGACGATCCCCACGGCCACCGGAGCGAATTTGTCCGCCTGGCGGAGATGGCTCAAACCTTGAAACAGTAACCGGCCAGGAAAACCGCGTGCAAAGAATTAAACGGTCGGCAGGGCCTGGGGGCGGGCGATGACTTAGCGCCCGACCGGAGCAAATACCGGCGCGTCCGGCCCGTCTTCGAAGGCGGGAGTGGTCGCTTCGTCCACCATTTTGATGTCGATTCCCTCGCGGGACGTGCGGAAAAGGGGAAGGATAGGACGTCCGGGCGGTTGGCTGCGTGCAATCGTCCGGTGACGTCGGCCCCGCTGCTCGATGAAGAGCAGGACCTGGAACTCACCCCCCGGATTTTCCCCGATCAGGATTTCGATCGGATAAACCTGGCCCTGCTGGAGATCGAGCCAGTTGCCAAAGACCAGGCCGAAACGGGGCAGGGGCTCGCTGTTGCCGATTTTGAATTTGGCACCGCCGTCGGGATCGGGCGTCCAGGCGGCCGCATCGATCGAGGAAAGGCGGCTGCCGTTGAGCACAAGTCGGTTGTTCACCCGGACGAGAATCAAATCGTCGGCGTAACCGACGAACCGGTAGCGTCCTGACTCCGGAGGAGAGAACAGGCCGGAGTAATGAATAACCCATTCATTGGGTTGCATCTCCT
>CALFVM010000216.1 GCA_937928665.1 uncultured Candidatus Methylacidiphilales bacterium | reverse complement strand
GTTCTTCCCACAGCCTCCAACCCGAGGGGCCGGCTTCAGGGTTGCCCACGACAGTAATCCGGCACTCGGCCCGGCCGCTGGTCCCCTTTGAAACCAGGCGGCGCAAGCTGGGCTCGGCGGTGAGCAGAGGTTCAAGCGTTTCAAACGTTCCGGGAGGGATCGCAAAAAAGAGCCGGACTTTCTGCAGGTCGGCAAAGCGACCATCGTCTTCCGTCCCTCGAATTTCATCCGGTCCATCCCGGAACTTCTCCAGCCGCTCCCGCTCATTTTCCGGCAGGTCCAGGACGACTTGGAGCAAATCAAAAGGCGCATCATTGGGATTGAGCTTGCCGTCGCCCCACACCGTAAAGCTATCCCGCCAGTCCGGACGGAGCCGCTCCAGTTCGTTCATGCCAAGAACCCACGACATTTCTTGGAGATTTTGAAATGGGCGATTGAGAGGCATGTTCCGAAAGCCTAGAGCATCGTAAGCCTCCCTTTCACCTCCATTTAGACGCCGCATCGAATCTCCATCGATCCAGTCTGCCAGATGATCAATCAGGCGGCGAGCCTCTTGATCCGTTAACCCCCACGACCGAAACAAGCGCTCAAGAACCACCTCCTGCCCTTGCTGAAGGAGCGCATTAATGGCGAACCGACCGTTGTCAGAGCCAAGTTCGACCTCGAATGAAGAACCGTCCTCGAACTCCTGGCGCAGGACCGGATCCCACTTTTCAGTGACGCTGGGGTGCATCCCGACCGCGATCCCCGCTTCAGCTCGGGCCCGGGCCTGGAGATAGCCGCTCTGGCGGATGGCTTCTTCCTGCTCCCAGACAACCAGTCCGACCATCGCCGCAACGGCGAGAGAAAGAATGGCCACCGACCCGAGAACAAGGAGAAGGGCGGCCCCCTTGGCCGACCTTCCGGATCGACGAACCCTCATGTCTCCCCTCCACCGACCCGGGTTGGAGCCACCCGGAAGATCCAACGCTGGGGAGGGGTGCCGTCACCCGCCTGCCACGTGAACTCAACCAAAGCAGGCCGCGTCGCCGCCGAAGTCCAGGAAGCCACCCATTCCATTGAGTCGGAAGAAAAAAATCGCCAGGTCACCAAACGCACATCGCGCATCAAGGGAAAAAACTCCTCGCCCTCAGCTAAACTGCCAGCCAGAGCCCGGACCTCGGGATCCCGCAGGCGAACGCCGAAGGTGTAAAGACCATTGGCCTGTTCCTGCAAAGTCAGGGCAGCCTCTTTGAGCGGATCGCGGGTTCTTCGCCACGGTTCCAGCGGGTCAAACGGGGCGAGTTCGACCTGGGTCGACCCAGCGTCCCCTTCCCGAGCCAGTGCCGTCAGGCGGACGCCTCCGGGAAGTTCCCGGAACATCCGGTCAAGCACCCGCCGGAGGGTTTCATGTCGCTGGAACTCAAGCTGGGTTGACTCAAGTGCCGCGCTGGCTTCCAAAGCTGCTCGCATGATGAGAAAAACCGATCCGGAAACAATCACCAGAACCGAGATGGAGACAATCACCTCAATCAAGGTGAAACCGCGACGGCGGCCATCAAGCCGGGCTGCACTGGGGGGAGCGATCACGGGAGCGGTTTTTATTTCCTAACAATCTAGAGCGATTTCTCCGGCAAAGCCAGTCTGCGGTCGCACCCCAATCGTTCCGGTCTCGGGGCGGTTGCCTTCCGGGAATTGCGAGCTTAGCCTACCGCCCTGGTATCTATGAAGCTCTATCCGGCGATCGATTTAATGGGGGGGCAAGTGGTCCGACTTGAGCAGGGTCGCCAAGATCGGAAAACCGTGTATAGCCACGACCCAGCCTCCGTAGCCGAACGGTGGCAGGTGGATGGAGCGGAGTGGCTTCATGTGGTGGATTTGGACGCCGCCTTCACCGGAGAGCAGATCAACTTGCCCGTGGTCGCCCGCATGATCTCTCGCCTCTCCATTCCTGTCCAATTGGGTGGTGGCATCCGCTCCATCGCGGCGGCCGACCGCGCCCTGGCGACCGGAGTAGCCAGGGTCATCCTGGGGAGCCGGGCCTGCGAAGATCCTTCGTTTGTCGGAGAAGCGGTCCGGGCTTTCGGCGGCGATCGGGTGGTCGTGGGAATCGACGCCAAAGACGGAAAAGTTTCCACGCGTGGCTGGACAGAGACTTCCCAGACCAATGCGCTGGCCCTGGCACAGCAGATCGAGGCTGAGGGAGCCCAGACCATCGTCTACACTGACATTGCGACCGACGGAATGCTCCTCGGGCCCAACGTGGAGGCCATGCAGGAAATGGCCTCTGCAGTGGAAATCAACGTCATCGCCTCGGGTGGGGTCTCCTGCGTTGAGGACATCCGACGGTTGGCCGCTGTGCCTAAATTGCATGGAGCCATCTTGGGCAAAGCCCTTTACGAGGGCCGGATAGGAATTGCGGAATGTCTTTCCATTACACGCTGAAGCCCTCGGCTCCGAGTCCGGCCCAATTTCATCTCGACTACGCCGGGGCCCTGAACGAAGAGCAGTTTGCCGCGGCCACGGCTGATCCGGGCCCCCTCCTGGTGATCGCGGGAGCGGGCAGCGGGAAAACCCGGACGTTGACCTATCGCGTCGCCTTTTTGCTCGAGTCCGGCGTTCCGGCTGAGCGCATTCTCCTCCTGACCTTCACCAACAAAGCAGCCAAGGAAATGCTGCGCCGGGTGACCGAACTCATCCCACATGATCTTTCCCGTTTGTGGGGTGGCACCTTTCACCACGTCGGACACCGTCTGTTGCGGCGGCACGCCGCCGAAGCGGGCTTGGCGGACGGCTTCACCATCCTGGACCGCGAAGACGCCCGGGATGTCATTGCCGCGTCCATTCCTGACGCCGGGATCGATCCAAAGGACAAACGCTTCCCCAAACCTGATGTCCTCGGGGAACTCTTCGGTTTGGCCGCCAACACTGACAAAACGCTTCCCGAAATCGTCTCGGCACAGTTCCCTTACTTTGAAGAAGTGATTGAAGGAATCGACCGGGTCCGGATCGCCTACACCGCCCGGAAACAGGCCAATAATGCGGTTGATTATGATGACCTCCTCCGTCTTCCCCTTCGGCTCTTCCGGGAACACCCCGAAATCTGTGACCGTTATCAGGAAAAGTTTCAACACCTCCTGGTGGATGAGTACCAGGACACTAACCGCATCCAGAGCGATTTCATCGATTTACTGGCAGAGCGACACCATCAGGTGATGGTGGTCGGCGACGACGCCCAGAGCATCTATTCATGGCGGGGGGCAAACTTCGCCAATATCATGCGCTTTCCCGACCGGCATCCGGGGACCGAGATTATCCGGATCGAGACCAACTACCGCTCGGTGCCCGGGATTCTCCACCTGGCCAATTCCTCCATCGCCCACAACGCCAACCAATTTGCCAAGGAACTTCGGGCCGTGCGGGAGGGCGGTGCCAAACCGGCTGTTATTCCCCTGGGCGATGCCCGGCAGCAGGCCATGTTCGTCGCCCAGCGGGCTCTGGAGTTGCGCGAGGAGGGGATCGACCTCTCCGACATGGCCGTCCTCTACCGATCCCACTTTCACTGCATGGAACTGCAGATGGAACTTACCCGGCGCAACATTCCATTTCAGATCACCTCCGGTCTTCGTTTCTTCGAACAAGCCCACATCAAGGACATGGCGGCTTACCTGAAATATGCGATCAACGATCGAGACGAACTCGCCTTCAAACGCATCGCCATGCTGCTGCCCGGGGTGGGTGCCCGGACCGCGGCGCGGATCTGGCAAGCACGGGCGGGCGGAACCCCATGGGAGCGGATCAAGGTGCCCGATAAAGCGGCCGGGCCGTGGAAACAATGGGGCGCAACCCACCAGCAACTTACCGAACTCATCGGCCGACAAGGCCCCGCTGTCCAACTCAAACTGGTGCTGGACGCTGTCTATGAAGACCACCTCAAGCGGACCTACTCCAATGCCAGGAACCGGCTGGAGGATGTCCGGCAAATCATTGACTTTGCATCCGGATTCGAAGACTCAGCCGAGTTTCTGGCCGAGCTTTCCCTGATGACAAACCTCGACGGAGAAAGCACTGCGCCCGCCGCACCGGCGCAAGACGATGAAGCACTCCGCCTTAGCACCATTCACCAGGCCAAAGGTCTGGAGTGGAAAGTGGTCTTCGTTATCATGCTCTGCGATGGGCTCTTCCCGTCCGCCCGCTCGGCGGAAACCACCGAGGGTGAGGAGGAAGAACGTCGCCTCTTTTACGTTGCGGTCACCCGGGCTCAGGACGAACTCTATCTGATCTATCCAAAATTACGGATGATCGGTGGCCAGGGCGACATCTGGCAGAAACCCTCGCGTTTTCTCAACGAGATTTCCGTAGACCTCTGCAACGTCTGGCGGGTGGAGACGGAAGCGGCCTGGGATGCGTAGAGCGAAGGGGCACCCAGCGGGTTTAGCCCAGACATGGGCGGGTCGGCAGAGAGGATTTACGTTTTTCCCAAAGGGCGGACTAAAAGGTGATCCGCCGATTAAAGATTTCCTTCATGTTGCTGTTATCCAGGTCAAGCTTGGTGACACCATTTTCCGAAACCTCGAATGGCACCAGCCAATAACCGGCCGCGTAGCGGCTCCGGTATTGCGCATAAAGGAGGTAAGAACCGGGCTCTAGCTCAATCTGGTACCGGCCAAAGTCATCCGTGCGTCCCCGCGTCACCTCAAAATCCTGGGCTCGAAGACCAATCGCCACGAGGTCGAGATTTTCGTAGCCGTCCCCAAAATTGTGCGGCGGCGCCCGCTCCAACCAGGCGGCGTTTCGAGCCTCAATGATGGGCCGCTCGGCTGCCGGCGTGCACACAAGCACTTCCATCCCATCAAGCGGATTCACATAACCCTGCCGTAGCGTGATCCGTGCCGTGCCTTCCACACCACGCGCCAGTTCCGGCAAAGGCGGTGCCACAGGAACTTCGACCACCGGCACGCAACTGGACAGGGAGACCGCGATCAGACAAATGGCGACACCACGAAAATTCATACCCGAAAGAATGACGGCGAAAACGCCCCTTGGGAATGCGAAATCGACGTGGGCGGCCCAGCGGCTATCCTGAAGAAATGCAAACCTCGGAAGTCCCTTTAGCGATCATAACCGGTGCGGGAGGCGGACTTGGCGCTGCCTTGGCCATCGCCTTGGCCCGCGATGGCTACGATGTCCTCGTGCACGCCCGCTCGAACTCAGACGGGGCCCAGGCGACAGCAGCCGCAGTGCAACAAATCGGGCGTCGCGCACATATCGTCCTGGCCGATTTGACCCAGGGGGCAGGTGCAGCCGCTTTAGCGGCTGGTGCGTCTGTTCTCGGTGGAACGGTCCGGATTCTCGTCAACAATGCCGGCAGCTATGTGGGCGGTCCCATTGAGGAACTCACGGAAGCCGACTGGCTCGCCGGACTTCACTCCACGGCCACCGCCACTTTCCTGGCCACACAGGCTCTTCTTCCCATGCTCCGCCGGAGCGGCTCCGGACGATTAGTAATGATCGGGGATTCAAGTTGTGACCGACCGGGAGCCCGCGATTTGGCACTTGGCTATCATGTGGGGAAGACCGGGGTTTGGATGCTCACCCGTTCGTGGGCGCGCAGCGAGGCACCGCACGGGATCACGGCTAATATGATTTCACCCGGCTTTCTCGAAAACAGCGTGGACCTGCCGCCGGTGGAAACCATTCCCGTCGGCCGATTCGGGACCTTCCCCGACGTAATCGCCGCCCTCCGCTTTATTATCTCCCCGGACGCCTCCTACCTGTCCGGCTCAAATCTCGTGGTAAGCGGGGGCTGGAATCTACGCTGACCAAGCTAAAGACCTCAACAGATTTTACTTTTACGAAGGCTGCCTTACCCTCCGACTTAATCGTATGATCCAAGCCAACCCAAACTTACAGGACACTCAGAGCCAAAATGACGCCCGGCAAATTGCCATCGACCGCGTGGGGGTCAAACGGCTGAGACACCCCATTGAGGTTGCCGACCGCGCCTGCAAGCGTCAAAGCACCGTGGCTACTCTGTCCCTTTCCGTTGATCTCCCTCACCATTTCAAAGGCACCCACATGAGCCGTTTCGTCGAGGCCCTTCACGCCCACGGTCGCTTGATTCATGTTGAAAACATCCCGGATATTCTCCGCGATCTCCAGGACCGGCTGAAGGCTGAGTCAGCTCACATCTCCATGGAGTTCCCTTACTTTATTGAGAAGAAAGCCCCGGTCTCCGGATCCGTCGGGTTGATGGATTACGTGGCCCGCTTTGATGCCTCCATTCACGGCAAGGAAATTGATTTCAAGCTGGGGGTCCAGGTCCCCGTGACCACTCTTTGTCCCTGCAGCCGGAACATCAGCGAGCGGGGTGCCCACAACCAACGCGGTATTGTTGATCTCGACGTTATGTTTAATGACACGGTTTGGATTGAAGAACTTATTGCCCTGGTGGAGGCATCCGCCAGTGCCGAGCTTTACTCGGTTCTCAAACGACCTGATGAAAAGTTCGTCACAGAACGGGCTTATGATAACCCGGTTTTTGTCGAAGATCTCTCGCGTAATATCGCTCTCCGTTGTCGGCAAGATCCTCGGATTGTCTGGTTCCGCGTCGAGGTGGAGAACTTTGAAAGCATTCACAACCACTCCGCCTACGCGGTTATCGAGCAGCCCTGACTTCGTGGCCCGCACGGTGCCTGCGCTGATCGCCCTCGCGGCCGGTTGGGTTTTGTTGTTTTCTCCCGCACCGCTTCGTGCGCAGGAGGTCCAGCAGCACGGAGTCGCTTTTGAGGAGTGGATTCGGAACCAGTTCTTCGGCGGATACACCCCGGACGGTTATACCCAAAAATGGGATATCCCAGCGGAAGCCAACCGCGATTATGGCAAAATTCCTGTGAATCCGAAGGCCACCCGCTACGGCACTCCGATCGGAATGGGAGACGCCCTGCGCCAGTTCGACATCGACGAACCTTACCTCCTCATCGTTGGCTTTTGGGATCAGGTCGGTACCCATAAGTGCTTCGTTAACGTCGTGGCGGCACGAATCGATCCGGATCTACAACGCCGACTTTGGCACCCGATTCAACGCGCCGACCTTGAGGCCCTCGACACGCTGATCAAAGACCGGTCCCTTCCGGTAGACCAGGTGCGTCGGCGGGCTCTCGCCATGAAAAATGCCGCCCCCTTTTCCCAGGCCATTATCCAGGTCAACCCCAAGATTGACACCAAGGGCCAGCGACGGCTCCAGTGCTCCCTGCGCTTCTTCGATTTTTTTGAGCATGTTGCTCCCGGACATTCTTCTGACCGGACCGATCATCCCGAACTCTTCGGTCTCCCGGTGCCGAAACTCCCAGACTCTGGTCCCCGAGCCTTTACCCCGCGCGAGAAGGATTAAGCGTTGACCACATTCTATTGGCAATGGTCCAGACTGGTTCCTGCCCGGCTCCTGGATGCCTGGGAAGAGCGGATCGGAGCCCTTTCCGGGACCACCTTTTCTGCCACCCTCCTGCCGGGTGGTCGGTCCGCGCGGCTTCACCTCTACGCCTCAACCGAACGCTCCCTCCGTGGCGTTACCAGCCGGTTTGGGGGCACCATCATTCGCCGGACCCTGACCACCGATCTCGCCACAGGTTTAATCGAATTTCATCTCCCGATTGGCGACCGACTTACTCTTTCTTCCACGCCCGCTGGAAAGGACAAGGCCGCCACGGCCCACCTCTGGATCCCAGCCGGTATGGCCTTTGGCACCGGCCAACACGCCACCACTGCTCTTTGTCTCCGAAGACTGGCTGATCTCATCCGGCCGGGATCATCCGGCACCCTCCTCGACGTTGGCACCGGTTCCGGCGTTCTGGCACTGGCCGCCGCGCGACTCGGCTGGAAGCCTGATGCTTTCGACAACGACCCCGAGGCGATTCGAGAAGCCAGACGGAATGCGAAAAGAAACGGTCTAAGCCGGGCCGTCCGGTTTCAAATCGCCTCCGTGGAAACGTTTGTCCCAACCGCCCCCTATGACATTGTTGTCGCCAACCTGTTTGCGGCACTCCACGAAAAATTTCTCCCCTTCTTCGGAAACTGGTGCAAACCAGACGGGCACCTGGTGCTCTCCGGTATTCTCACGGATCAGGAGGAATCGGTCCGCCGAGCTGTCCTGTCGGCCAAGCTTCGGATCAAACGCCGTTGGCGTTCGGGAAAATGGATTTGCCTTCTGGCCAGTCCGGAATCAA
>CALFVM010000215.1 GCA_937928665.1 uncultured Candidatus Methylacidiphilales bacterium | reverse complement strand
GGCTTCGTGGTGGCGGGAGGAATCAATGATGACACCGTCCCAGTCGAAGAGGGCGCAGAAGGTGGAGGACATGGGCGGTGTTTGGACGATTGGGCCGGGGTTGGCAATCCTTTGTGGAGGGATAAAAAAAGCGGGGTCCGTTGAGGGACCCCGCTGGAAACGTTCCGGCACACGGGCCGGGGAAGGTTAAACGGCTTTCTCGCCTTTTTCTTCCGTGCGGATGCGCACGGCGTCTTCGACCGGGAGGACGAAGATTTTGCCGTCACCGATTTTGCCGGTCTTGGCGGCCTTGACGATGGTCTCAATCGCTTTCTCGACCAGGGTGTCGGCGAGGACGACCTCGACTTTAACCTTCGGGAGGAAGTCAACGGTGTACTCGGAGCCGCGATAGATTTCGGTGTGGCCTTTCTGGCGTCCGAACCCTTTCACTTCGCTCACGGTCAACCCTTCGATCCCGATTTCGGTCAGGGCTTCCTTCACTTCTTCCAGTTTGAACGGTTTGATCACCGCTTCGATTTTTTTAACAGCCATAATATTCTCCTTTGCCCATCACCGCCGGGCACCAACCACGGTGCCCGGACGAATGACGGATTTCAATTAGCTTCTGCTTACCGGTTGAAAGTCCGGGTAGGCCTCCTGGCCGTGTTCGCCGATGTCCAGACCCTCGACTTCTTCTTCTTCGCTGACGCGGACGCCGAGGACAACCTTAATCAGGCCGAAGACGACGAGCGAGAAGACGAAGGTGAAGAGGAGGATGGAGACGGTCCCGATCAACTGGGTCATGAACGAGAAGTCGCCGATGCCGAAGATACCGACGGCAAGGGTTCCCCACACGCCGCAGGTGCCGTGAACCGAGATGGCACCAACGGGATCGTCGATCTTGATTTTATCGAGGAAGAGGATCGAGATGACGACGAGGATGCCGGCGATGATGCCGATGATGACGGCACTCATGACGCTAACTGAATCGGCACCGGCGGTGATGCCGACCAGACCGGCCAGGACCCCGTTGAGGGCCATGGAGAGGTCAGGTTTTTTGAGCAGAATCCAAGCGGTGAACATGGAGGCAACTGCTCCGGAGGCGGCGGCAATGGCCGTGGTCACAAAGACGAAAGAGACCAGGTTGGGATCAGCCGAGAGAACCGAACCGCCGTTGAACCCGAACCAGCCGAGCCAGAGGAGGAAGACGCCGATGGTGGCCAGCGGCATGCTGTGGCCGAGGATCGGGCGGACTTTCCCATCGGGCAGGTATTTGCCACGGCGGGCGCCGAGCAGGATGACGCAGGCCAGAGCGGCTGCGCCACCGACACCGTGAACGATGGTCGATCCGGCGAAGTCATAGAAGTCCATCTGGTCGAGCCAGCCACCGCCCCATTTCCAGGACCCGGTGATGGGGTAGGAGATGGCGACGAGGAGGGTCGCGAAGAGCATAAAGGAACTGAGCTTGATCCGTTCAGCGACGGCACCGGAAACGATGGTGGCGGCGGTGGCCGCGAACATGGCCTGGAAGATGAAGTCGGTCCAGACAGTCATGTCGAGTTCGTAGCCGACCGGAGTGGTCAGGCCGAAGAGAGCTTCCGGATCTTCGGGGATGACGTTCGGGATGCCGAAGCCGGCAAAGCCGAGCCAGCCGTTGAAGTCGCCGGGATAGTCGCCGGGATACATGAGATTAAATCCGCAGAAGGCGTAGGTCAGAATCCCGATCGAGACGACGAACAAGTTCTTGAAGAGAACATTGACCGTGTTTTTCGATTGGGTGAGACCGCTTTCCAGGGTGGCGAAGCCGAGGTGCATGGTGAAAACCAGGAAGGCCGCGATAAGGACCCACAGGTTGTCGATCATGAACTTCGGATAGAGGATGGGTGCTTTGAGGAAGGCTTCGACCGTCTCATAGGGTGGGGCCTCGTCCTCCTCTTCAGCAGCCGGAGCCGCTTCTTCGACGACGGCGGCAGCAACTGTCTCGGTCACCGTCTCGGTTTCTTCTTGGGCCCATACGGGGGACCCGCCCGAAATGGAAGCGACAAGGGCACCCACGAGCAGTGCCAGCGTCAGCTTCTTCCATGATTTGATCATCTCTTCTCCTTTGTTTAATTTTGCCGGGCTCGACCACGAGCGCGGGGTTTTGCGAGGGAGCACCCGTCGTGCCAATCCGGGCAAGTCCAGCTTGTCCGGAGTGGTGTGACGTGGTTAACGATCTCTTCACGAGATGTTTATGCCGGTTCAATGAAAGGAGGTTGCTGGTTGGATAAAGGTTGTTTTTGCTTCAGCTTGGCCTCTGCAGTGTGGACGAGCTGGCGTCGGTCCGTCTGTTGGGGTTGGCGATTTTTCGGTGTCGCGGCTGGCTCCAGAAAGAGCGGCTCGAACTGAACCGGATCCTGACTCCTGCTGCCGTCGGCTGTCCGGATAAACGCCTGAAAGTTTTCCAGGCGGCCAAGGGCACCCGGCGGGCAGACGAGTTCGTGCCCGATGATCACCGGATGCGACGGCATGGGGAAGGGGGGCATGAGGCCCAAACCTCCTTCCGGGTATTCCTCTCGGGGTTGACGTGGCGGAGTCCAACAAACCGGTTTTTCTCCGAACTGGGTGGTAGCGTAGAGACCGGTGACGGGATCGTTGGAATGCATGAAAATTTGCGTGTTGAAGTTGCTCAACACCCCTTGGGCCGGGCCGCTCCCGATGGACTGCTCCAGATTGATCAGGCCCTGGGTGGCCGCCACCACGCCGAGTCTTCGCGAACGGGCGGTGGAGAGCATGTCCACGTCCCCATAGCGTGGCTCGCAACCGGTTGCCACCAGGTGGTACTCGTCCATCACCAGCAAGACGAGCCGGTCGGAATCATGTTTCTGTGGGCTGCGTTGGGCGATGGCCGAGTAGAGGAGCGACTTGACCATCGAGCCGACCATGCGGGCCTGCTTCGGGAAGTTTTGTGCCGAGATGGAAACGACCAGGATTTTGCCTTTTTCAATAACAGACTTGATGTCCAGCAAGGGATGTTTGGGGTCGGCGTTGGGGTCTTGCCCGAGACCGCCACCGAGGAACTTGGAAGCATGGAGATCCAGGAACGGGCTGATTAATAAGCGCAGGCCGGAGCCGTGGAGGGATGCGTTCCTCTGGTCACTTGTGCGCCAGCCCGCCAGATCACTCTGGACCGCACTGAGAAAGTGAATCAACCCTTCATCCTCCTCCTCGCGGAGGTCGGCAATCAACCGCCGCATCGTCGCCTCCCGCAGGAGGTAGTCGCTATTGAGGTCGGAGATACGATCGCGGTTGATCAATCGCCCAAGCCACTGAATGGTTTCCCGCGCACTCATGGATTCGGAGGAAGCCATGAGGAGAGCGAGAAACACCTTCATGTAATTGACGCGGCTATCCTCCCAGTAGGAGTTCTCCCCAGTGAACTTTTCCGAGGCGATTCCCAAAGCAGCAACGAAGGGCTCAATGTCGGTGAACTCTTGGAGCTGGGCAAACAAAGGCAAACGCAGCGGCGAGCGTCCGTCGATCACGAGCAAATCCTTTTCCCGTCCGGCGGCCTGGGCGAGCGTCCGAACTTTGCCGACCGTGTCGTCCGCCTTAAAATCCAAGATGACCAGGCCGAGTTTCTGTTTCGGGTCCTTGGCCTGGAACTGGATGGCGTCGTGGAGAATTCGATTGATCGTGCCGGTCGTTTTCCCGCAACCGACTGAGCCGGTGATCAGAACATTGCGCGTCAGATCCTCACCCGTCAGCTCGAATTGGTGAGAGTTGGGTTCATAACAGGGCAACCGAACCATGACCTGGTCGAGGTAGCTGTCGGAGGTCAGATCGGGAACAATAGGCGCAGCGGAAGCCGCCGCGTCGTGAGGAGTTTGGATACGTGGTTTTTTGGCCATGGGAAGGAGATACCACTGGCATTGGAGCGGCTTTTTTAAGGGCAATCGGTGAGCATAAAGCCCTGATAAGCAGATGTTTATGGTATTTGTCTGATTCCGGTTGAGTTTGGATCATCCCTGTAAATGATCGTGACCTCTAAAAGGTGCTATTTAGGCGGAATCGGAAGGCGATTTGCTATCCGCCGGGAGTGCGCATTGCGAGGACACACCGGGCCTACAGGGGGGGATCCCCGTCCCGGGACGGCGAACCTCTGTGTGAGCCGA
>CALFVM010000214.1 GCA_937928665.1 uncultured Candidatus Methylacidiphilales bacterium | reverse complement strand
ATCGGCATGGTCTTCCAGAAATCCAACCCCTTCCCGAAATCCGTTTACGAAAACGTTGTCTACAGCCTTCGCGTCGCCGGGCAAAACAACAAGGATGTCCTCGACGCCGCTGTGGAACGCTCCCTGAAAGGCGCCGCCCTCTGGAATGAAGTCAAAGACCGCTTGAACGACTCCGCCCTCGGCCTCTCCGGCGGTCAGATGCAGCGTCTCTGTATCGCCCGGGCCATCGCCAACAGCCCTGAAATCCTGCTCATGGACGAGCCCTGCTCCGCCCTCGACCCCATCGCCACCGCCAAGGTCGAAGAACTCATCGCCGAACTCAAAAAGGAATACACCATCGTCATCGTCACCCACAACATGCAGCAGGCCGGCCGATGCTCCGATTTCACCGGCTTCTTCTACCTCGGCAAACTGATCGAATTCGACCGGACCGAAAAAATCTTCACCAACCCGGCCCAACGCCAGACCGAAGATTACATCACCGGCCGCTTCGGCTGATCCGTTCCAAGGATTTTTCTCCCTGGTCCCCCAAGGCAGGCCCCGCGAAGCGGGGCCTGTTTTTTGTTAACCTTCTCCGATTACGTCGCCGCCGAAACCGGAAAGATTCCCCCCGATCTCATTTCCAGGAGCCGGGTCGTCACGGGTCCCGTGACTAGAGCCGCCCAGCCCTCGCCCGGGCCCGCTATCCGGAATCCTCTCACCATCCTCCCGGTCCACAGGCCGCTGTCATCACTTCATCCGGCTCATCTCCAGCCTCCCCAGCATGGAAATTGCCTAACTCGGGATCGTCCCTCTCCCCGCCTTTCTCAGCCTGAAGATCAGCAGGAAAACATTCACCCTGCTCTCGTGTTATCTGAAGATCGGCCCCATGGGTTCTGGTGCGGTGTGAGACTTTGTTGAGCCACACGGATAGATGAGGCTTGAACGTCGTTAAAACGCCGCACCTGGATCACCCTTACTCTGAGCATACAGCGGAAATAATCGGTGTTTTTTATCGCCCCGTTCCTGCCCCGACCCATCACAAATCCCGGCCTTTTCCGACGAGCCGCATCAAGGCTTTGGCGGGTCAAACCGCGAATAGCGCAGGCCGAGCCAATCAGGTTTGTGTCGTGGAAGTGTCGATGCGGCGCAAGGCACGGCACGTCTCACTGTCCAGAAAGGCCCGATCCTTGTCGGAAAGTGCATTGACCCCGACGGAGGCTGCCTCGGCCATGACGGCTTCGGGGAAGAACTTTCTTCTCAACATGAGTGCCACATGAACTAAACCAATGAGCACGGGCACCTCAATCAGCGGCCCGACCACGGTGGTAAAGGCCACGCTGGAACTGACCCCGAACACAGCGATTGCCACAGCAATGGCGAGCTCGAAGTTGTTTCCCGATGCGGTGAAAGCCAGGGTTGCACTGCGGGAGTAATCCGCTCCGGTCAGCTTGCCCATAAAGAAACTGACCCCGAACATGATCACAAAATAAAGGGCCAGCGGGATGGCAATGCGAAGCACATCCAGGGGAAGCTTCACAATCGTATCCCCCTTGAACATGAACATGACAATGATGGTAAAGAGCAGCGCGATCAGGGTGACCGGCGAAATCACCGGGATGAACTTCCGGTCATACCAGTCGTGACCCTTGAGTGGGATGAGGATGACCCGGCTGAGGATTCCGGCGGCGAAGGGAATCCCCAGGTAGATCATGACACTGACAAAGATTTCCCCAACCGTCACATCGGTTACTGTTTTACCGTCGATCCCCTGGACGCCCGACAAATCCAGGCCCAAAAGCCCCGGCAGCCAGGTGATGAAAAACCAGGCATAGACACCGAACAACAGAATCTGAAACACACTGTTGAAGGCGACCAGGCCGGCGCAATACTCGGTGTTGCCCTTGGCCAGTTGATTCCAGACCAGCACCATCGCGATACACCGCGCGATTCCCACCAGAATCAGCCCAACCATGTACTCCGGATGATTGTGCAGAAAAACGGCCGCCAGGGTGAACATCAAGACCGGTCCAACCACCCAGTTCTGAACCAGGGAAACCCCGAGGATTCGGAGGTTCGAGAAAACCTTCGGCATCTGCTCGTATTTCACCTTCGCCAGCGGCGGGTACATCATCAGAATCAACCCAGCGGCAATCAGCAGATTTGTCGTCCCCACCGTAACCGGTTCGAAGAAGCCTTCTGGATCAACAATGAGGAAGTGGCCAATGGCGACACCCAACCCCATGGCGACGAAGATCCACACGGTTAGGTAGCGGTCGAGAAATGACATCTTTTTAGCAACGGATTCACTCATAGGGATTGGGTAGGTTAGTAGTGGATTGGATGGGGCGCACAAGCGCGGGCGACGATGTCCTGGAGCCAGGAGAAAAGGAACCGTTTCCCATCGGGACGGGACGTTGTCCAAACTTTCGATAACAAAGCCGTTTCATGGGCGGGTTGCTTCCCGGTAGTGGCGGGCGTTCCCGGCGGTGACCGAATCAACGCATTCAAAAAAAGCGGACAGGCAGGAACAATTCAGGCGGTAGAACTGGTTCAGACCCCGTTTTTCGACCCGGACAATCCCGGCCGCTTTCAGCAGAGCAAGATGTTTGGAGACGGTCGAGATGTCGAGACCGACGAGGTCACGCAGATCGCACACACACATCTCTCCCCTGGCCAGAGCATCCACCATTTGAACCCGGGCGGCGTGGGCAAGGCTTTTGATGACCTGGGCACGGAGTTCGGCTTTGGCGAGAGGAAGTTGCCGACCGGACATGTTCTTATATTTTACCAAATAACCAACAAGCTCAAGAAAAAAGAGGCACCCCGCTGATCGGAGTGTCCTGCCTCTCCGCTCGCCTGGGCCCCGGGAGAGTAGAAGCGGCTTCACAACGCTCTTGAGGACAACTGAACGTTATTGGAGAAGGAACCGACTTTTTTACCTGAGGACTATAAATCCAGGATGGCAACTTTCTTGATCCGTGATTGGAAAGGAAGTGCTCGCGCAGGCGTCTGCTTCGTCCCAAGAAAACCGGTCGCCCTCGGGCCGATGAACGACAGGTTCCGGAGAGCATTCTCTGGGTGCTGAAAACCGGAGCAAGGTGGGGAGACCTCCCCAAGACCTCCCCGATGCCCCCACCAGTGGAGACGGCCCCGCGATGGGGAAAAACGAGAACTACAAGAAATCTGGCGCCGACTTTGGCAGGCCTTTTTGTGGGAGCT
>CALFVM010000213.1 GCA_937928665.1 uncultured Candidatus Methylacidiphilales bacterium | reverse complement strand
CGCCTCCGCACCCTCCTCTCCCCCAATCAGGTTCTCCGGTCCTGGATCGGCCTGGGCTACCACGGCACGCACATCCCTGGCGTGATCCAACGCAACATCCTCGAGAATCCGGGCTGGTACACCTCCTACACCCCCTATCAGGCCGAG
Source organism: uncultured Candidatus Methylacidiphilales bacterium (assembly GCA_937928665.1). Taxonomy (GTDB): domain Bacteria; phylum Verrucomicrobiota; class Verrucomicrobiia; order Methylacidiphilales; family CALFVM01; genus CALFVM01. Next base: position 2,891 of record CALFVM010000213.1, on the reverse strand, counting down.
GTCGCTCAGGGGCGCCTCGAAGCCCTCCTCAATTTCCAGACCATGATCATCGACCTCACCGGGATGGACGTCGCCAACGCCTCCCTCCTCGATGAGGCCACCGCCGCGGCCGAGGCTGTTAACATGTGCCTTGACCATCATCAAGGGACTGGCCCTCGCCATTGCCTCGCCTCCCATCATCTCCACCCTCAAACCCTCGCCGTCCTCCGCACCCGCGCCGAACCCCTAGGTTGCACCATTCACGTCGGCGATCCTGCTTCGTTCCAACCCGGTCCGGACACCGTTGCCGTCATTCTCCAATACATCGGCACCTACGGAGACATTGATCCTCTCGCCAAATCCATCGCTGCTGCTCATCAAGTCGGTGCCAAAGCCATCGTCGCAGCCGATCCCCTCGCCCTCGTCCTCCTCCAACCGCCAGGCGCACTTGGAGCTGATATCGTCATTGGGTCTGCCCAACGCTTCGGACAACCCCTCGGCTTCGGTGGACCCCATGCCGGATTCCTCGCCACCCGCGATGCTCTCAAACGCTCCATGCCCGGACGTCTCATCGGCGTCTCCAAAGACGCCGACGGTCAGCCCGCCCTCCGCCTCTCTCTGCAAACTCGGGAACAGCACATCCGGCGCGACAAAGCCACCAGCAACATCTGCACCGCCCAGGCCCTCCTTGCCATCCTCGCCTCCATGTTCGCCATCTACCACGGGCCTGAAGGTCTCCGCACCATCGCTCGCCGCGTCCACACCCTCACCAGCCGCGCAGCTTCTGCCCTCACCCGCGCTGGGCTAAGTCCCTCCAATCCAACCTGGTTCGATACCCTCACGATTCCCGCCGGTCCCGGCCGTGCTGACGAAATCCTCGCAAAAGCCCGCGCCCTCGGCTTCAATCTCCGCTACGTCGATGCCGCCACTGTCGGCTTTTCCCTCGACGAAACTTCGACAGAAGACGAACTCCGGCTCGTCCTTCGGGAGGCCTTCGGAGCCGACCTCGGCTTCGACGACGCCCCTTCCGGCCTGCCCACCGACCTCCTCCGCTCCGCACCGCTCCTCGCCCACCCCGTTTTCAATCGCTATCATACCGAGACCGAGCTGCTCCGCTACATCTTCCGCCTTCAGGGTAAGGACATCTCCCTGGCCACCTCCATGATCCCTCTTGGCTCCTGCACGATGAAACTCAATGCCACCGCCGAAATGCTCCCGCTCTCGTGGCCGGAAGTCGCCGACATCCATCCCTTCGTCCCGGCAGACCAATGCCGGGGCTACCGCGCCATGCTCCGGGAACTGGAAACCTGGCTGGCCGAAATCACCGGCCTCCCCGCCGTTTCCCTTCAGCCCAACGCTGGTTCCCAAGGCGAATATGCCGGACTGCTCGCCATTCGACGTTATCACCAAAGCCTTGGCCAGTCCCAACGGGATCTTTGTCTCATCCCGACCTCGGCTCACGGAACCAACCCCGCCAGTGCCGTCATGGCGGGCCTCACCGTTGTCCCCGTTTCCTGCGATATCGACGGCAACATCGACCTCGCCGATCTCGCCGCCAAATGCGAAGCCCACCGCGAGCGGCTCGCCGCCCTCATGGTCACCTACCCCTCAACCCACGGCGTGTTTGAAGAAACCATCGTTGAAGCCGCCAGACTCGTCCACCAGGCCGGTGCCCAGCTCTACATGGACGGTGCCAACCTCAACGCCCAGGTTGGCCTCTGCCGACCCGGCGAATTTGGCATCGATGTCTGTCACCTCAACCTCCATAAAACCTTCTGCATCCCCCACGGCGGTGGCGGACCCGGCGTCGGACCCATCGCGGCCGCCGCCCACCTCGCCCCTTTTCTCCCCGGACACCCCCTTGCCGACAACGGCACCGGCCGCGCCGATGGACCTGTCTGTGCGGCACCATGGGGCAGTGCCAGCATCACCGTCATCTCCTGGATGTTCATCGCCATGCTGGGAGCCGACGGCCTCAAACGTTCCACTCAGGTCGCCATCCTCGCCGCCAACTACGTCGCCCGCCAACTCGAACCCCACTACCCCATCCTTTACAAAGGCAACGGAGGCCTCGTCGCCCACGAATGCATCCTTGACCTTCGCAAATTCAAGACCTTCGGCATTGAAGTCGAGGACGTCGCCAAACGCCTCATGGACTACGGCTTCCACGCCCCCACCATGTCCTGGCCTGTCCCCGGCACCCTCATGGTTGAACCGACCGAGAGCGAGTCCAAAGCCGAACTGGACCGCTTCTGCGACGCCATGATCAGCATCCGTCAGGAAATCCAAGCCGTCATCCATGGGGAAGCCGACCGGGCCGACAACGTCCTCAAAGGTGCCCCCCACACCGCCGCCTGCGTCTCCGCGGACTCCTGGCCCCACGCCTACCGGCGGGAACAGGCCGCCTATCCTCTCCCCTACCTTCGCCAGCACAAGTTTTGGCCGCCCGTCCGGCGCGTGGACAATGTTTATGGCGACCGCAATCTGGTCTGTTCCTGCTTGCCCGTCGAAGCCTACGCCGGATAGCTTGAACCCAATGCCCGAAGCCGAGCTTTTTCCCAAACCAATAGCTCCCGGCCTCTTCGGGTGGAGCCGCTACGTTCCTGAAGTCAAGACCGAGTGCCACTCCACCGCCATCCAGGACGGGAAGTTCCTCATCCTCATCGACCCGCTGGAAATTCCAGCGGGTGATTGTGAATCACTCAGACAAGTGGGCGACCCCACCGCCATCCTCCTGACCAACGGCAACCACGCCCGGGGCGCACTCGTCCTCAAAAAACGCCTGAATATTCCCGTTGGTGCTGCTGCCGAGGCCGTCAAAGATCTCGGCTTCATGCCCGATTTCATCCTCAACGACATGCCCCGCTTCCACGGCCTTGAACCCAAAGCCCTCCCCGGCGGGGGCCCGGGCG
>CALFVM010000212.1 GCA_937928665.1 uncultured Candidatus Methylacidiphilales bacterium | reverse complement strand
CGGATGGCGGGATTCATCCCGGGAGAATCACCCCCGGAGGTAAGCAGGCCGATGCGTTTGAACATGTGGCCGTGTTAGCCGCACCGGTCTGTCGCGTCACGCTCTGACTGATGGCGGAATGGAAAAAGTCGGCGTTGCGCCGGGCACACCCTGTGGGCTAGCTTCCTCATTCTCATGAAATGGATCAAAGTGGAGCGAACACCTGCGCTGGTTCGGGTGATTTTTGAAATGGACCGGCTCGATTCCCGGGTGGCGGAAGAAGTTCGTGCCGAGATAACCACGGCTCTGCCCCGGGAAAACATCCAGGTGGAACTGGATCTCTCTCGGGTCGAGTTTGCTGACAGCATGGGCATCAGCGTTTTCCTCATCGCCTTCAAGCTCCTACCCAAGGACGCCCCGCGTCTGCGGCTTTGCGGCTGCCGACCCCAGCTCCGTCAGGTTTTTAACTTGGTCAACCTCTCCCACGTTTGCGACCTTGATCCTTCCAATTCATGAACATCGCGGTCTTGTCCGGGGACGGCATCGGTCCCGAAGTTATGTCGGCCACCTATCGGGTCATCCATGCGGTGGAGGAAAAGTTCAACCTCCGGTTCAATCTCCGGGAAGGCGTCGTGGGGGGCATTGCGATTGATCAAACGGGCCAAGCCCTTCCGAAAGAAACCGTGGCCCTCTGCCGGGAGTGTGACGCCATCCTCTTCGGTTCCGTTGGCGGACCGAAATGGGAATCGCTCCCCCCCCAGGAACAGCCGGAGCGAGCCGCACTCCTGCCCTTGCGGAAAATCTTCGGTCTCTACGCCAATCTCCGCCCCGCCGTTTGTTACCCTGAGCTAGTTGAAGCTTCTCCAATCAAGACCCGGCTCATTCCAAACGGGTTCGATATTCTCGTGGTGCGCGAACTGACCGGAGGCATCTACTTTGGTCAACCCAAAGGTACCGAGTCCATCCCTGGCGGGGAACGCGCGGTAGATACGCTCGTCTATGAAACCGGGGAAATTGAACGGGTCACCCATGTCGCCTTCAAAGCGGCACGTCGCCGGCGGAGGAAAGTCACCTTAATCGATAAAGCCAACGTTTTGGAAAGTAGCGTCCTCTGGCGCAAAACCGTCTCCCGCCTGGCCAAAGACTACCCGGATATCGAACTCTCCTTCATGTACGTCGATAACGCCGCCATGCAGGTGATCAAAAACCCGGCCGCCTTCGACGTGCTCCTTTGCGAAAACATGTTCGGCGACATCCTCAGCGATGAAGTGGCCGCCGCCACCGGCTCTCTCGGTCTGCTGCCCAGTGCCAGCCTCGCTGAGGGCTCCTTCGGCCTGTACGAGCCGAGCGGTGGCACGGCTCCCGACATCGCCGGTAAAGGGATCGCCAATCCCATCGCCCAAATTCTGAGCTTCGGCCTGCTCCTTGAGTTCTCCGCCAACCTCCCTGGTCCGGCTGCCGCCATCCGCCAGGCTGTCGAGCGGGTCATCGCCTCCGGCAGTCGCACCGCCGATATCGCCACGCCCGACTCCAACCCCATCGCGACCACGGCCATGGCCGAGGCCGTCGCCGCCGCCATCTGACCCCGGCTCTTGCCAACCGCGCCCATGAAACTCACCTTCTGCGGCGCAGCCGGGACCACCACTGGCTCGCAGCACTTGGTTGAAATCAATGGCTGCCGAATCCTCCTGGACTGCGGGCTTTATCAGGGCCGTCGGAAGGAGACACGTGAGCGGAACCAAACCTTCGTCTTTGACCCCGCCACGGTCGACGCCGTCATTCTCTCCCACGCTCACATTGATCACAGCGGTAACTTGCCCAACCTCGTCAAACAGGGTTTTTCCGGCAATGTTTACACCACCTTCGCCACCCGCGACCTCTGCCAGATCATGCTGGCCGACTCGGCCAAGATCCAGCAGGCCGACGCCGCCTTCCTCAACAAACGCCGGGCCAAACAGGGCCTTGATTTTATTGCGCCCCTCTATGACGCCCGCGAAGCTGAGCGCGCCCTGCGGAACTTCATCACCCTGGATTATCACCGTCGCCTCCCGGTGGCCGACGGCGTCTGGCTTGAGTTTTACGATGCCGGGCACATCCTTGGCTCAGCTCAAATCCTGCTCCACCTCGAGGATCGCGCCGACGGGCGGACCAAACGCCTGCTTTTCTCCGGGGACATCGGCCGGGGAAAGAACGATCTGCTGCGGGACCCCGAACCCGTCGCGGACGTCGATGTCTTCCTCATGGAATCCACCTACGGCGGACTTGAGCACGAGCTTCCCACCGATGCCCGTGATTCACTCTGCCGCCTGATCAACGAGGCCCGACAACGCGGGGGAAAAATCCTCATCCCCGCCTTCGCGGTCGAGCGGACTCAACAGCTTCTCTACGCCATCCACCAGATCCTCGAGTCCAACTGCATCGAGCCGATCCCGGTCTTTGTCGATAGTCCCCTGGCCGTCAGTGCCACCGAAGTCTTCCGGCTCCACCCGGAATGTTTCAACGAGGACGTTTACACTTTTCTCTTTGAGCGGCGCGACCCCTTCGGATTCGACAACCTGACCCTCATTCGCGACGTCCAGGCCTCCATGGCCCTCAATGACTTACCCGGCCCCGCCATCATCATCAGCTCCTCGGGCATGTGCGAGGCCGGCCGGATTCTTCACCACCTCCGCAACCACATTGGCAACCCTGCCACCACCATTCTCTTTGTCGGCTACTGCGCGCCCGACACCCTCGGCTGGAAAATTCGGAACGGGGACAAGACCGTCAACATCTTCGGGGAATCGTTTGAGAACCGCGCCGCCGTCCAAGTCCTCGATTCCTTTTCGGGTCACGCGGATAACAGCGAATTGATCGATTACTTCCGCGCCGTGGGCGGTTCCAAACGCGACGTTTGGCTGGTCCACGGCAGTCCCGAACGAAGTGCCGCCCTCCTACCCCAGCTTCAGGAGATCGCCCCTGCAAGCCGGATTGCAGTCGCCGAACACCTCGGCGTGGCTGAAGGATTGTAGCCCAGGGGCGCGGCCTTCGTTGGGCCGGGATCTTGGTTGGAACCGTCGGGGACCGGGAGCGCGTGGGAGGAAAAAAATGCGGGAAACACAGCGAAACCGTTGACAAAACCCAACAAACATCCATACCGGTTGGTATGCTTGATGGGAAACGTGACGCGCTCGTCACTCGCGAAAAGCTGGTGGTGGCCGCGGTCAGTCTGATCCTCCGCCACGGCTACCACGCCACTGGGGTCGAGGCCATCTGCGCGGAGGCCGGGGTGACCAAAGGTGCCTTCTTTCACCACTTCCAGAACAAAGACGAACTCGGCCTCGCCGTCATCCAGTGGTGGAGTGCCATGGGCACCAGCTTCTACTCGAAAGCCTGGGCTGATGAGACTGCCGATCCCCTCGACCAGCTAGACGCCACGCTGGACATCATGGAAGGCTTCGCCTCCCGCCCGGATGAACCCTGCATCTGCTGTATCGGGATGATGGCTCAGGAACTCGCCACCACCCACCCCGAGATCCGCGCAAGCTGCGGGCGCGAGTTTGAGGTCTGGACCCGCAACATCGCCGCCCTCCTGCAAAAAGCCAAAGAACGCCGCAAGCCCCTGCGCGAGTTCGATCCCGAACAAGTCGCCTGGTTCCTCCACAGCATCTGGCAAGGCTCCATGCTCCTCGCCAAAACCCGCGGCGAGCAGACCCTCATCCTCAACAACCTCAAGCAGGCCAGAGCCTACGTGCATTCGTTTTTCCGCGCAAAACCATCAGCCCCTCACAGAGGCACCAAGGCACAGAGAAGATAAAAAACTCCGTGCCTCCGTGCCCCCGTGGGAACCCAAAACACACACACCATGAAAAAATACATCGACGGATTTGTCATCCCCATCGCC
>CALFVM010000211.1 GCA_937928665.1 uncultured Candidatus Methylacidiphilales bacterium | reverse complement strand
TCGACATGGACGCATTCTATGCGTCGGTGGAACAGCGGGACCAACCTGAGCTGCGCGGACGCCCCGTGGTCGTCGGAGCCAGTCCGGATCGGCGTGGGGTGGTTTGTGCGGCGAGCTACGAGGCCCGGGCATTTGGTGTCCGCTCCGCGATGCCTTCCCGGACGGCTGCGCGGCTTTGTCCGGGTGCCGTTTTCCTGCAGCCACGGATGGCGGTGTATCGGGAGGAATCAGGTCTCATCCGCGGGATTGTCGAGCGGTTTGGGGGAAGGATTCAGCAGGTCTCGATCGACGAAGCCTACCTGGATTGGACCGAGGTGGTAACATCGGGCACGGATCCCGATGTGCGGGTGTTAGCAGCAGTGCCGACCGCACAGGCCATGCGGGAGGCGATCCGGTCGGCCCGGTGCTTGACGGCCAGCGTCGGGCTTTCTGATAATAAACTGCTGGCCAAGCTGGCCAGCGATTTTCGGAAACCGGACGGGTTTACCGTGGTCAGACCCTCCGAGAAGAAAGCTTTTTTGCGGCCTCTGCCGGTGGGGAGCCTTCACGGGGTGGGTGCGGTGACGGCGGCGGCGTTGAGCGCGGCCGGTTTTGAGACTGTGGGGGATGTTCAGGACCGACCGGCTGAGCTTCCGGAAACGCTTGGTTCATTTGGCGAAACTCTGCGCAGGTATGCGGTCGGGGAGGATGACCGGTCGGTGGCGGAGGGCGACAGCAGCAAATCGATCAGCAGCGAGACGACGTTCGCGCGCGATACGGAGTCGCGGGCGGTTCTCCGGGCAGTCTTGCGGCAGCAGGCGGCCGAGGTTGAGGCGCGGCTGGCGGCGGAGAATCTGGCGGCCCGAACGGTGCGCGTGAAGGTGCGGTATTCCGATTTCACGACGTTGACCCGGCAACAGAGTTTTCCAGAACCGATCCGCGAGGCGGGGGATATTTACCGGTGGGCCTGTCATCTGCTGCGGCGGCATCAACTGGTGCGACGGCCCCTCCGGCTGATCGGGTTGGGGGTGCTGGGTCTGACCGTGCCAACGGGCCAGCTTGATCTGCCATGGCCATGTTGAGTGGGGACCTTGTTGGCGATAGGATTTTTTTTAACAGGCTCAATAGCCGGATGGCAGGGGGCGAGATTGATTTCAAGTGGGCAGCAGATCAGTCGATTGAACGGCCAGAAACAGGGTAACGTGAAAGGCGGAGCGATGTTTTTCGTGAACAACCACAGGTTGAACCGCTGCAGCCGGTGGGGGTTGTCTTGGCGGGCGGGGCAAGGTGATGCCAAAAGCGACGCAGGAGCGCGACGATGGCACCCACGACAGTCAGCGAGGTAATCAGCACGTCGAGCCAGGCGTTCATCCAAGCCAAAGACGACTACTCACTTGATAGACGAGGACCGCAGCCAGCCAGGCCAAACTCGTCATAAAGACGAAAGCACCCACGGCCCACGTCCAGCTGAGTTGCCGGGCCATGACCGCGACCGTGGAACCGCATTGCAGACACAAGGCGAAGAAAATCATCAAAGCCACAGCAACCGGAAGGGAAAAGACCGGCTCGCCGACCCGTGGTCCGCTTGTATATAAATCGTTGGCCATGCGCTCCCGCAGGGTGTCCGATTCCTCGTCCACTTCAGGTCCCAGGCGGTAGATGATGCCGAGGGTTGAGATGATCACTTCCCGGGCCGGGAAACTGGCGAGGATGGCTGCGGTGATTTTCCAGTCGAATCCTGCGGGAGAAAAAACGGGTTGAACGGCTCGAGCGAAGCGGCCCAGATAGCTGTCTTCCAGCCAGGCTCCGGCCAACTGCTGCTCTAGTTTGGCGGCAAAGTCAGGGTTTTCTTCGAGCCAAGAGGTAACATCGTCCACCGGCTCCCCTGAGATGAGGGCTTGCTCCTCGAGCAGTGTCTGGATGGTTTCTGTTTCGACCTGTTGGCTGCGTGGAAAGTAGAGCAGGGCCCAGATGACGATGGAAAAGGCAAGGATGACCGTGCCTGCCCGAACCAAGAACTCCCGTCCACCTTCCCACATGGTGAAGACGACATTGCGCCAAGCCGGAATCCTGTATCCGGTGAACTCAAGGATAAATGGCAGATGACGAGTCTTGAAAATGAATCGGTTTGCTGCCCAGACGAGCGGAAGGGCCACGGCCAGTCCGACAAAGTGCATTCCAAACAGAGCCCAACCAGCCGCCCACGGACCATAGTGCGGCTCAATGAAGGTGCCGATGAGCAGAACGTAAACGGGCAAGCGAGCGGAACAGCTCATGAACGGAGCCATAAGGATGGTGCTCCGGCGGGCGGAGGGATCCTCCAGAGCACGGGTGGCGAGAATGCCGGGAATGGCGCAGGCGTAACTGGAGAGCAGGGGAACAAAGCTCTTGCCATTGAGCCCGCACCAACCAAAGAGCTTGTCGATTAGGAAAGCAGCCCGGGCGAGGTAACCACAGTCCTCAAGAATCGCGATAAAGAAGAAGAGAACGAAAATCTGGGGCAGGAACACCACCACGCTTCCCACGCCGGCGAGCACGCCATCAGCCAAGAGGCTTTGCAACAGAGGAGTGCCTTCGAGAGTGCGGCCGACTTCTTCCTGAGCCCACGTTGTGGCCGATTCGATGACCTCCATCAGCGGTGCAGCCCAAGCGTAGACGAATTGAAAAATCAGGGCCATGATGCTGACAAAAATCAGGCTGCCCCAGACCCGGTGAACCAGCACAGCATCAATCGAATGATCCGTAGCACTGACCGCTCCTTCTCCCTGCTCGACCAGACCGGTCAAAATTCGACTTAAAAATTGATGGCTCAAGACGGCTTCCGCCGAGGAGGGATTCAGTCCGGCCGCCCGTAACATGGCCCGGCTTTCTTCGATGATCGAGGACGCCTCCGGGTTCTTGGATGAGAACCCGCGGGGAGCGGCATGGAGGCCGTCAAAGAGCATTCGTCTAGCCTCGAACAGGTCAAGCTCCACGCCAATTTCTTTGAACTTGGAACGCAGATGATGGATGGCCTCTTGAACGGGAGCATCCCACTCGACTGGGCGTAACATGCGGGGGTTTTCGAGAGATTGCTCTATGGCTTCGCGCAGTGCGTCGATGCCCTCACCGCGGCTGCCAACCGTGGCAATGACCGGCACGCCCAGCGTTCGCTCCAGGGCATCCAGTTGGATGGTGAGGCCCCGTTTTCGGGCCAGGTCCCACTGGTTCAATACCAGGATCATGGGGAGCCCAAGCTCCGCCAGTTGGAGGGCCAAAAACAGGTTTCGTTTTAGATTGGTCGCATCGACGATGCAGACCAACACGTCCGGACGGGGAACGGCCCCCTTTCCCTGAAGGAGATCGACCACGACTTTCTCTTCCGGCGAGGTGGCATTCAGACTGTAACAACCGGGGAGATCGATCACCTCCCATGCGATCTGCCCGGTGCGCATTTTTCCCCGATGCGCGTCCACGGTAATTCCCGGGTAATTGGCAACCCGCTGCCTTAGTCCTGTTAGCCAGTTAAAGATGGTGGATTTGCCTGTGTTCGGATTGCCGAGCAACGCAACCCGATGAAATTTGAGGCCGGGACGGGCTGGCGTGGATGCCGGAGTGGTCGGAGCGGTCATGAGGGGTCGCCGCTTTGGTGCCCAGAAGGAACAATCCTTTCGACGAGCACCATCCGGGCCTCTTGGTTGCGCAGGGCAATCTTCTGACCGGCCACTTCAAAGGCGATGGGCTCGCCCAGCAAAGCCCGATGACGTTGTTGGACCAGTTGTCCAGGCAAAAGGCCGAGGGCGTGCAGTCGGGTCACGGCGGTTGGTTCGCCATCAATTTCTTTGATCCGGCCCCACGACGAGAGAGGGAGACGGTCAAGCGTGATAAAGGAAAGGGCACCGCTTTGGAGAGGGAGCTCGGCCATGGCAATTAGATGAAACTGCAACTCATAATCAAATGCAATCCTTTTTTTAAGTCCCACGCGGTCCGCGCCTTGCTGGTCTGGTTCCATGGTTGCAGCTATTGTATTGTCGATAAATCGCTGGGAGAAAGCTGGATGGGCATCTTCTTCGGCGAAGGAGTTGAGAGGTATGGAAAGGAGCGAGTGGTTTCGGGGAACACGTTTTGCGTTGGGGGGCTTTTAAAAAGATAAAGACTCAATCGCATTAAGATTGACGAGAGATGCGAATGAGATACAAAGTCCCGTCGATGAAACCTATCGTCGCCTTTCTTTCTGGCCAAACCAAAGCCATTCCCGCCGTGATTGCGGCTCTTGCCTTTGTCGGTATTGCCTTCCTTCCCCCTATTTTTGGTCAGCACCATGGACCCACGGTGAATGAGAAGGGGAAAATTCAGGTCGGAAAAGCCGAGGAAACCAAAAACGCCAACGCGAAAATGAAAGAGGGAGACGGTAAGGAGAAGGCCAAGAACTACCATCAAGAAGAAAAGAACGAGCGATTGGAAATCCGCAGCCTGCACGCCACGAGGGACGGCCGCCTCATCGTCGGCGGTAAGCATTTGCTGCTGGTTTGGCGGGAGGGGCGGTTAGCATCCATCGAGGGATTCCCGGGAGAGGGAGTTAAGGGAATGGCCAGCACGCCCGAGGGGGTGATTTTTGTTGCGTCGAAGTCGGGTTTGCACCGCTTTGATGAGAAACACTGGTCGCAGTTACACGATCAGGAAGGGGAAGCGGTGGCGGTTAATGCTGACGGCACCCTCTTTTTCGCAGGAAAGAAAAGTGGCCTGCTCCAAAGCAAGGACGGAGGTAAAAGCTGGCAGGCGGTCGAGGTGACGGCTCTTCCGTCGAAGCCGTAAACCGAAGGGGTCGGTGGTGACACCACACGTTCGAACATTGCGATGATCCCTTGGGCCTCATTGAATCGCCGATCCCACGCGTTCATCGGCATCGTGTCGGTGGTAACGCTGGGGATCATCGCGCTCTCGTGCTTCCCGATCGCTCACAAAAACTGGGGCTCGGTGGGAAACTTTTTAATCGATGTGCATAAGGGCAAATTCCTGCCTGGGGAATGGCGGTGGATCTGGATTGATAGTCAGGGGCTCTTTTTGCTTTGGCTGGTGGTCTCCGGGTACATCTTGCATCGGAAAGTAAAAAAGCACCGGGCGGAGCAGATCGAAGACACTGACGGGCGGGTACTGATTCTCTTTGGCACACAGACGGGCAACTCGGAAAGCGTGGCCCACAAGCTCGGGCGACGGCTCGCCACCGCTGGGGTGCCGGTGCGCGTCGCCAATTTCTCCGAATACGGCTTCCTCGACCTCTCCCGCGAGACCCGGGTGGCCGCCATAACCAGCACCTATGGCGAGGGTCAGATGCCGGACGACGCCCAGGCTTTCTGGAAATCCCTCTGCTCCGCTAAAGCCCGCCAGCTCGATTTGGTCGAGTTTGCGGTCTTGGGGCTGGGTGATTCTTCCTACGAAAAATTCTGCCAAGCGGCTAAGAATTTAGACAAAAGGCTGGAGGAATTGGGAGCGAAGCGGGTGCTGCCACGAGTTGACTGCGATCTGGACTTTGCGGAGCCATCGGCAAGGTGGATCGATGCTCTGGTGGCACTGTGGAAGCCGTTAGAACCTGCCGCTGAAGGCAACATTGCCTTGATCATGCCGGCCGCACCAGCCGTGCCTGCTGAACCAAGCGGCCCGTTCCATCGCACCAATCCCTTTCCGGCCAGGCTCTTGGAGAATGTGCGGCTTTCCCGCCCCCATTCCGAAAAAGAAACCCGGCATTTTGCCATCGACCTGACCGGCTCCGGGTTGGACTACGAGCCTGGCGATGTCCTGGCCGTGCAGCCGGCCAACTGCCATACCCTGGTGGAATCTATTCTGGAGGCCGGGCGCTTCTCTGGGAATGAGTCGGTGCCCACTGCCGATGGACGCTCCGAGACGAGCCTACGCAGGGCACTCACGACCAGCTACGAGATTACCCGCATCCCGGCACCGCTGGCGCATCGGCTGAATGGGGGCCTTGACGACCCCTCGCTCGTCGGTTGCGACGTGCTCGATTTGCTTCTAAAACATCGGGGGCAAATCCCCGGCCCGGCCGACTTTGTGGAATGTTTGCAGCCGCTGCAACCGCGTCTCTACTCGATCTCGTCCAGCCACAAGGCACACCCAGGGCAAGTTCATCTCACCGTTGCCACCTTGCGCTACACCGCCGGGGGACGTGAACGCAAAGGGGTTTGCTCCACCTTCCTGGCCGATCGAGTCGTCGGGCCGACACCCGTAATGGTCTATCTACAAAAAGCGGAGCACTTCCGCTTGCCGTTCGATTCCGCCGACCCGATCATCATGGTCGGCCCCGGCACGGGGGTGGCACCCTTCCGCGCTTTTCTTCAGGAACGCCGCGAAGTGGGTGCTTTGGGAAAGTCTTGGCTGTTTTTTGGCGAGCAACGCTCCGCCACTGATTTTCTTTACCGCGAGGAACTGGAAGAGCATCTGCGCCGTGGCACGCTCACGCGGCTGACGACCGCGTTCTCCCGCGATCAATCCAATAAAATCTACGTCCAGCAACGCATGGAGGAGCACGCGGCCGAGCTTTGGGCGTGGCTGGAGGAAGGTGCCCATTTTTACGTCTGCGGCGATGCCTCCCGCATGGCCAAGGACGTGGATGAAGCCTTGCGGCGTATCATCCAGACTAGAGGCCGACTATCTCCGGAAGAGTCAGCCGACTACCTCGAAACCCTAACGCGAAACGGTCGCTACCAGCGCGACGTTTATTAGTCCACCACCGATGAAACAATCATACGCATTTATTTTGAGATACGGTCTGATTTGCATGGGCGCAACCTTTGCGTCCGCTGCAACTGTCGATTTCAATAACCCCGGCGACCTGAACACGCATTTCACCCACGCCAAATCCGCCCCAGTTCAAGTCACCCACGCCCCGGCGTCAGGAGTGAACGGCTCGGGTGCCATCCGGCTCCAGAACACCGCCAACTCGGATGCGGGCCTGGCTGCGGTCTATTCTGCAACCACATTCGATGCCACCGGCGGCACCAACGTATGGACCAGCTCCATCGTCTTCGACACGAAGAGCCTTGGGGGGAACCCGGCACCTTTCTCATCAAAGGAAAAAGAGAAGCTCAAAGTTGCGCTCGGCTTCAGCGGAACCAACAACCTGACCAATCCAGTCAAGTTCTTCGATAAGAAGAACACGAACAACTCCACCACCTTTCGGGCCCAAATGTTTGCCGAAGCCGATTTACAGGTGGAACACGACACTGGCAAACAAGCCCGGCTCCGTTTTCGCCTCACCTCAATCCCGGCCTGGGATCAGGATGAAAGGAGCCCTCAACTCGAAGCCTCTGTTCCTTTTCCGGGGCCTTACGACACGTTGGCCACCTGGTATCGGCTCGATTTCCGCGTTGAGTTCCTGGGCGCGAACCAATTCCTGCTTTCCGGCACCCTTTACGACGTCGGGTCGGACGGCACAACCCAGCCAGGCACGCTGGTGCATAGCGACTCACTGACCGTGACCAATGCGGCCTTTGCCAGCTACTCCACCGTCCATGCCGCCTTTAGTGCGGAGGTAGAAAAAAAGGCGGCCAACCACAAAATCTTTCACCTCGACAATTACGCCGTCGCCACGCAGGCCGTCGCTCCGGACGCTCCCACGGCCTTAGCCGCCTCGGACGTAGGCGCTCAATCCGTCGTGACCCATTGGGAAAAGGCTTCCGGCGGTGCCGCGACCACCGGCTTCATCGTCGAAGTGACGAAAGCAACCGACAACTTCGCTCCCAACACCTTTGTGGCCGCCGACGGCACAACGGGTCAGGCGGCCGGTGTGATTGTGCCCAACCCGGGCGCAACACAAGTGGTTTTCTCCGGATTGCAGGAAAGCACCCAATATCTTTATCGCGTCCGGGCCACGAACGGTGGCGGCACCAGCGGCCCCTCCAATGTTATCTCCTTTCAGACACAAGCCGAATACGTCAACGCCCCGCCCACGCTGGATGCCATCGCCAACGTTGGACCACTTTGGCCCAACCAGCCCGGTGTGACAGTCCAACTTAGCGGCATTACAGCCGGAGTCGGCGACACCGGCCAGACACTGACGGTGACGGCTACATCGTCCAATCCTGCTGTCATTCCTCACCCCGCTGTCACCTACACCAGCCCTAACCCCACCGGACTGCTCACCCTCACTCCGGCCGGGGGCGAAGGCTCCGCAACCATCACGGTGACAGTGGACGATGGGCAAGCGCAGAACAACACCATCACGCAGACCTTCACCGTCATCACACGCACCCCACCGGTGCAGGTCGATTTTGGCGATGAAACCTCGATCCAGGCAGAATTCACGCTGCCCAATACCCAAAACGCCCTCCTGATTTTTGATGAGGAAGGCGGGGTCGGCAATCCGCCCACCGGCGGGCTCTACTATCGGGGCGTCGGTTCCAACGACAACGGCGCGGTCTTTCTCCGCAACCAGCCGTATTTCATGAATCCGCTGCCCAGCCTGATGCGCCAATCGGTGCTTATCAACGGGCGCGAATTGGCCCAAGACCCCGCAGGATCGAACAAACATCAGGCCGAAGTGGTAATCGGATTCCGCAATCAAATCCAGCCCTTCGATGCCACAGCGAAGGACTTCTTTTCCAAGGGAGGTGCGACCAGCCGCGCCGCTGCCGTTCGCCTCCAGTTCCGCCACGAACCGGCCAACAATCGCATCCACGAAATCCGCACTCGCATCCGCAACTTCATTGGCAATTCGACCTCCGGCCAGACCTCCGATCTGGGCGTGGCTGGCGACATTTCGCTCTACCAGCATTGGCTGCGGCTGACCTTGGAACTCGTGCCGCGGAGCACGTCGGAAATGCTCTTGGTCTATCAGCTCCACGACCTCGGAGCCGATGGAACCGAGCCACCCGTGCTCGTAGTGCAGGACAGCGTGACCGTGACCAACCCCGGGTTTCTGACCGCGCCCGAGGTCTATGCTGGCTTTGTCCTCTCCACGGAGAAAAACCTGCCCAACCGCGGGCTCTACGTGGACAGTCACAAAGTGGAGGTGCTCTACACTGAGCCGGAAGCTCCCACCGCGCTCCCCGTGACGAATGTCACCGCGCAGAATGCGCTGCTACGCTGGCAGCGGGCGGAAGAGGGAGCTGTGCCCTTTTCCTACGTGGTTGAATTGAGTGCGGATGAAACCTTCTCACCCAATTCTTTCCTTTCCGCCAACGGCACCCCCGGCCAGAGCAGCGGCATCCCGGTCAACAACCCGAACGCCGACACCTTGCAAATCACCGGCCTGCAGGCGGCCACCGCCTACTTCATGCGGGTGCGCGGCGCCAACGCCATTGGCGAAAGCGACGCCTCCAACGTCGTCTCCTTCACCACGCTGGCGACAGGCATCAACGCTCCGCCCACCCTCGATCCGATCGCCGACCTCGTGCTGGTAAAGGATGCCGGGGAACAAACCGTCACGCTCAAAGGCATCACCGATGGCGGCGAGCTCGATCAAACCGTGACCTTCTCCGCCACCACCAGCAATCCGGCACTGCTGCAAAATCTGCAGGTCATTTACAATGCGCCGCAGAGCACCGGCCAACTCCTCTTCACCCCCGCCTTTGACACCACCGGGTCCGCCACCATTACCGTCACCGCCAACGACGGCGCGGGCAACAACGCCACTACCAGCCGCACCTTCACGGTCAACGTGGTGCAGGTCAATGAGCTGGTGCCCTTCGACACCCAGGAAGAACTCGAGGACTACCTGCTCTTCACCGAAAACGCCCATCTCACCCGGCTGCCCAGCGGCGGGGTGGGGCCACAACCCGGCGTGGTCAAGTTCACCCGCCCCGGCACAAATAACGACCAGCTCATCGTCGCCCTGCGCCCGCAGGCCTACGACGCTCGCTCTACCGGGTATTGGGTCACTTCCCTCTTCCTCCATCCCGCGCAAGTCGGAGCCATCCTCTCCGGTAAAGACCGCGCCGATCTTCGCCTCGGCTTCGTCGCCGACAGCCAGCCCGGCTTTACGCTCAAAGACTTCTTCCACAAAGACCGCACTGGGATCGGTGCCCGCTTCCGCTTGGAACACCAGCCCGGCACCAATAACGCGGAGTGGCAAATCGAAGCCCAAGCTTACAGCACCGCTCCGAAAGTCGGCGGAGGATTCAACGACACCACCGGCAGCAAATCGAACCAACAAGATCCGGCGGAATTCGCCCACTGGCTGAAGCTGGTCGTGCAGCTTGTGCGCAAGAGTGCCAGCCAATACGAGGTAACCTTTGCGGTGGAGGACTGGGGCGCAGACGGCTCTGCCAAAGTCGCCACGCTCCTCAGCGGCCCAGCCACCACCTTCACCAACGCGGCTTTTGCCAACGACACCTCGATCTTTGCCGGGTTCCTACTCAGTGGAGAGAAAAACCAGAGCGGCTCGCTTTTCCTCGACAACCACCAGGTCATCGCCAACACAAAAGCGCCCGACGCCCCGTTCCTTCAGCCCGCCTTTGACCTCAACGCCGGAGGGTTCACCATCGCATGGCAACCGGCCGTCATTGGCCGCGCCATCAGCGGCTTCATCGTGCAGCTCGTGCGCAATGTGGCCGATTTCTTCACCGGGCTTTTCCTCGGCACCGACGGCACCGAGCAAACCACCGGCATCGTCCTCAACGATCCCAACCAGCAGAACCTGACCTTCACCGGACTCCAACCTTATCGGAACTATCACTGGCGGGTGCTGGCTTTCAATGATGATGATACCAGCCTGCCCCTGGCGCATCAAACGACGCGGACGGATGCCCTGACCTTTGAAGCATGGCGGGAGCTGCATTTTCCGGATGATCTTTTCGACGAACAGATCAGCGGGCCCAATGCTGATCCCGACGGGGATGGTCATCGTAACCTGCTCGAGTTTGCTCTGGGCGGAGACCCAAACACCCTCGAACGCGCTCTGGTCATGGTCGGCTTGGCTACCAGCGGACATCTCGAGATCACTTTCCGTCGCCGGTCCGGCTCGGGCGAACTGATCTATGAGGTGCAAGGAAGCAACGATCTGAACGAGTGGACCACCCTTCCGGGACAACCAATCCCCATCGCTGATCCTGATGGCGAAGGTCTTGAGCTGGTGAAGTTCACTGATTCGGCTTCCATCAACACCTCGAGCCGCCGGTTCTTGCGAGTCCGAGTCGAACTCCTCAGCCCGTAAACGCATGAACTCGCGGGCGGCTTTTTCGTTGACGGAACTTTTGGCTGTCATGGTCATCGGCACCATCGTGCTGGGCCTTGCCGCCCAGAGTTCGTTGCCCGATACCAACCATCGCGCTCTGGAAATGGGATCCCGCGAACTTCACTCCCTGCTGCGGGAAGCCCGGATGCGGGCACTCCAGCATCGCAGCCCCACCCGGGTTGTCTTTATTCCTGAGTCGCTCTCCCGACCAGATCAAGCACCCAGTGAGGGTGAGCCCTACGTGGAATGTGCTCTTTTCCAGTTCGTCATTCCTCCCGCCGCGGAAAGATCCGTCACCTGGCAAAGTCCGGCCAACGGCCATAGCCTGCGCGGTGGCGATGCTCTCGAGCGCCTCCCTGTCACCGCACCGGGCCTGCCATGGGAACTGGTTGGGCGTTGGCAGAGGGTGGCCCGCAAGCCGGTGCGTTTCGATAAGATGCTGAATCGCTCGTTGCGTCTCCATTCCGAACTTCTCGACCGCTTTGCCCAACAGGGGCCCGAGCTTTTCGCCCGCGAAAATGGATTCCGGCCTTTTACCTTTTGGGTGGAGGGAGAATCTCATCCAGGCAGTGGCACCTGCCCCAGCTCTCCGTACCCCGAGGATTACTTCCGGACCCCTTGGCCGGACAGTCCCAGGCTGGTCCGGCGTCCTCTGCCTGCCTCTGCCCGCGTCTACGATCCCCAATCCCAGCAGTGGCAACCCGCCGGCACCTATTGGCCCCGAGACGTCCCCATCCTCCATTTCTCCCGGGACGAAATCTCGCAGCTTGCGTATCACGATGTGCCGTGGATCGAGTTTGATTCAACCGGCCGGATGCAAGTTTACTGGGAAGGGAACACGGCCATCACTCTGGAAATCGAAAGGCACGCTGAGCTCCAAACCACCGTTCACTTCGGCGGACCGGATGCCCTGGCCCGTTGGGTGAAAAATGCTCCATGACCCCGCCCCGCCCCCCTTCCTCATCCGGCCTTTCCTTCGTTGAAGTCCTGCTGGCCCTGAGCGTCGTCGCCGTCGCCGGCCTCTCGGTGATGGGTCTTTTGAGCAGTAGCATTCAGCAAACAAGCGGTATCCAAACGGACTACCAAACTGCCCTCGTGCTTCAGAATGTGCGGGCGCGCTGGATTCTGGACCCTGATTTTCCCGTGCGCGGTCCTCTCACGACAGAGATCCGACTTCACTCGGATCGCAGCGGGCAAATCGTTCCGGAGGAAGACGCCGTTTTTGAACTCTCATTCCGCCCGGCCGCTCCTCTGCATTGGCCGGGGCACCACCTCGAAGCTGTCCGGGTGGAGATTGGCACCTTCCAATCGCAAGAACGTTTCTCAGTGGTCCTGCAGCGCGCCAGCGCACGAGGCCGGAACGTCCCGTGACCACTCCCAAGCGTTCCCTTTCGATCCCCTTGCGAAAAGGCGGATTCAGTCTGCTCGAAGTCCTGGTGTCCATGGCGCTGACTTT
Source organism: uncultured Candidatus Methylacidiphilales bacterium (assembly GCA_937928665.1). GTDB lineage: Bacteria > Verrucomicrobiota > Verrucomicrobiia > Methylacidiphilales > CALFVM01 > CALFVM01. Next base: position 6,517 of record CALFVM010000211.1, on the reverse strand, counting down.
ACTTCTCGTTGCTCTGGTCGTGAATATGACCGGTGCCACCGTCACGGGAATCGCCCACAGCACGCACAGTCTTGAAACCCACGAATCGGTCAACCGTCTCCTGGAATGCCTGAGGGATGACTTGGGTGGGGTGTCGCCGACGGCTGAATCTTTGCCCGCCCGGTTCACGCTCCAGACCGCGCCAGACAAAGTAGTTCTGGCAGCCGTGCGCACGGAGGCTCGCATCGTTGGTTTGCATCGGCAGGGCTACTACCGCCATGTTGAATATTCCTGGGATCCGGAGAGCCGGGAAGTTATCCGCACGGCTTACCATGCGGCTTACGACTCGGAGGCCGCTCCACCCCAAGGCTCCGCCGTTTCGGCTAATCATTCCCTCAACGCCCAGCGACTGGCCGCTCTGACTCCTGCCTGGATGAGTGGCTCGGCGGGCGAATGGCTCCAAAGCACCCAATTGACCAAAGCCCGCGCTGCGGCGCAGAAAGCACCCTTGCTTGCCGATATTGAAACCTTCGAGGTCGAGTGCCTGGGCCCCGACCTCCGCAATTTGGGCAGCCGGTGGGAAGAGGTGCGAAGTCTTCCGCGGGCCTTGCAGGTGCGCCTCACCTTTCAGCCAAGGCCCGGTCAGTCTCGGGGTGCGACCTTTGCACTGATCATCCCACTGGATTCGTGGCGCCCCGACCGCTCATGAAAGGGCTCACCCGGAACGCACCTCACTCCCGGGGCTTTGCTCTGGTGCTCGTCCTCGGTCTGATTGCCGGGCTTGTGGCGGTGAGCGTTCTTTTCTTTGCCTTGGTGCGGGAGCAGAGCCGCCACGCTCGCCAGCAGTTGCACCTGGTCAGCACCTCCCACCTGACCGACCTCGCCGTTCAGGAAGCCTTGGCCAAGCTCTATGAAGGAATGAGTGCCGCAACCGCACCGGCGGGCCAGGCGAAAGCCAGTATGACAGCGGCGCCCGGGCTGATGGAAATTCTGCGTTACGACGTGCCCTACAATCGCGGCACAGAAACAGGACAGACCGCCTTTGCCATGCCGTTTCAAAATCGTCCTTTCTTTCGGGATCCATTCGCTCCCTTCTATTCCAACAGGGCGGCGAATCCGCGCTGGATTCCGCTTTATTCCCGCAAGTGGTTTGCTCCGGCCACCCCCTATCTGGGGCTTACCACAAACGGAGCACCGGAGCTTCCCAACCCCGACTACAATCCGGCTGTCCTTTTCAACATCAACACTCCCCACAACCCTTTCCGTCCCGGAGAATATTATCTGTCCGGTGCCGTAGTACCGCCGGCTTTTCCACGCCGGGAAAAAGATCGTGAGGGTAGATTTCCGGAAGTTGGGATGGAGGGCGCCTTTACCTTTCGACCGGGCGAGCCGGCCACCGATCGCCCGGTTTATGTGCAATGGCTTCCTGTGCTGGAAGATCCCACGCGACCACCGGGCCCGGCGAATCAAATGATCGGCCGCTATGCGTATTGGGTGGATGTGGAGAACACCAAAATCCATCTTCACCGGGCCTCGCGACCGTGGCGCACGCATCGGGCCTTTGCCCTTACCGGCGATGCCGATGCAACGGCTCTGGGCACCGGCTCCTATTTCCATCAATCATCGCAAAATCCCTCCATCCGGTTGCGTAAGGACATCGAATCTCTGCTGCCCGGCCCCGGAGGACGTGCTGACGGATCGCAGGACGTGGCGGTGCCTTCGGTTGTGGGTGCATCCCTGCGCGCCCTTTGGCTCGATTGGATCGGCGATGAACCGCCAGCCGCGGCAGATCACTCATTGGTGGATTGGGATTACGTCGAGGCGGTGCGCCCGCTTGTGTCTGCCGCCGGCGGATGGGTGAGCTTTTCCGATCTCCTCGCCTCCCGCGCCAAGCTGGCCCTCGATGGCACTTTCCCCCACTTGCAACATCCCGAAGAAGCCTTCTCCTTGCTCGACCCAGCCATTGCCACCGCTGACCTGCCCGCCTCCCGCATCGCCGAAGCCGCCTTCCTGCGCACCATTCAATCCGCCCTCACCACTTACGGCTACGAGGAAGAACGCGACCCGCTTGGTCATCCCAAAATTGACCTGGTTAAATTCCTCACCCAGCATCGCGCAGCGGCTGGAGCCGGCGGCAATCCTGACCTGTTGCGCTCATCAGACCTTTGGCACCGCCTGCGCGATCCGAAATATCACGCCGCTTACGAACCTGGTTTGGTCGCCTCCGGCGGAAGGGCGCAAAGTTTTCTCCGCTCCCTCAATCGCTTTGCTGGCACCGGAAATCCCGCCCGCGACGCCAACGGCGAGGCGGCAGCTCTGCAAATGCTCGTCAACATGGTCGAATACACCCTGGCCGACAACCAGCCCCCATTGATTGATGAAAGCCGCGGCCTTGTCGGCCACCGTTCCATTCCCTACGTGGCGGAAGTAGCCACCCGCGCCCGCTCCGCCCTTTGGCTTCTACCGAGGGAGGACCTCCTCAATCCCGAAATCCTCCTCGCCCGCGACGCCTCTGGAAATTTCACTTACATCCACAACGGCCGGAATCTTGAATTCTACACCTCTCACGTCCTTCTCGACGTGGCTCTTGCCTTCGTCAATCCCGATCCTTTTGCCACGCGTGTTTTTAACGGCACGGTTACTTTAAATTACAGCTGGGGAACTTTGCCGCCGGGTGCCCAGGTGGTTAGCGGTCCCCAGACCAGGCCACTGCAGGGTTTATACGCGGCAGTGCCCGAAACCGGCAAGGACCAGCCCGGCAGCGTCCGCGTTCTGGGAGAAGCTGTGGTTTTTCCGCTCGGCCTTGTGCCCGTGCGCACCCTGTGGGAAAAAACGTATGCGACCGCGCTCCGTATCGCTGGCTGGGAAATCCGGGATGGAAACGGACTCTGGCACAAGGTGCCGGTGCGCCACCCGGGTTCGGCTCAAAATCCGATTCCGTGGTGGGCGATGGCCCAGAGCGCTCGCAACACCGGACTGCTGAAGCTAGGCCCAGATGAAAAAGCCTTCGGTGGAAACACCCTGGCCGATTACGCCAGGATCTCCGCGGCACATGGCTTTCGGGCCGTCGGTTGGTTCACGGTCCCAGAGAAAAAGCCGGGCGAAGAAAATCTGCTGCACCGGTTGGAGATGATGGGTTGGGATTGGAAAACGCATCCGCCACAGAAAATGGAGGCGGATGAATTCCAAGATTTCACTGACTTTATCCTCTCTCTGCGCTGGCGGGCTGTCTTTGAATCGGTCTATGCCCTGGATCCCGCCCTGGGTCACCGCACAGGTGCAACCGATGCCCGCCCGGACTACGAGCCCAATCTCCGCGGCCATCTCTACGGCACAACGGGCCATGTCTGGCGACACGGCGGAGCAGACGGCATCTCCGAAAAAGCACCTTCGGAAAACGCGCCTGATCCGGGCACCGGGCACCGGTTCGCCACACTCAATCGGGAACCCGAGAGTAAAGGATTTCGCCTCGGGCAACAGATCGCCATCAACCCGGCTCAGCGGTCGTGGCAAGGCATGTCACCCCATGGCATTGGCTACCAATCAATGACCCGCCAGATTCCTTTTCTGTCTGCTGCGGTGCAGGCCGGTCAGGAAGAAGAATCTTTCATGGCCCAGGCCAAACCGGGTGGCCTGCTTAAAAATTTCGCGGCACTCCAGCTCGACACCTTTCCCCTGGAATCCCGCCAATTTACAACCAAAGACGATGGCAAGTGGCTGGATGAAGTGGCACAAGCACTCGGGCGCATTCCGCCGGGTTTCAAGTCGGCCCGAGTTTCGCGTGATGCCCACATTGAAACGTTGGAGGTGACGAGTCTTCCTGAGATCAAAGCGTTGAAAACCGACAGCGACGCCCTGCACGGTAAATCGTTACGCGGGCTGTTTGCGGGTGCTCCCCGCGCCGCGATGATGACCAGCATCGGCGAGATTGGCTTGGTCCATTCCGGGCTGCCCAACTTCCCCATCCTTCTCACAGAAGCCCATGGCACCAACGAGTTTCTCCTCAACTCCCCGAAAAACGGTCCCCCGATGCGTATGCTGCTGGACCTCTTCACCCCCGGTGCCTTGATTCATCCTGCCACCGGTCGTCCGATCTCCCGAGCCGACTGGGAAAAAGGTGCCGGTCCATCGCACACGCCGGAAACACCACGCCTGGGCACCTGGAACGTCAACAGTGCCCTCGCGCACGAGAGCTACATGGTCATCCGGCAGGGAGCTCACGGCACCCAAGAAGAGCTGAAAAAAGAAGTCGATCCGTCCCAACTACCCGCCCGCGTGATCTGGCATCCCTCTGCTGGAGGCTGGCGTCGAAACGCCTTCGGCAATGAACACGCCTTCAGCAAACAGCTCGCCGAAACCGACCGGAAGATCCCCGGGGAACCTCTCGACCGCTTGGCGTCTCCCTTTGCCTCATTGCCCCGCGGCTGGCCCGCCTGGGTTGCCACCGTGGGCGGAGATTTCACGCCGTCGCGGGCAATCGGGTTTGGAACTTGGGCACCTTTTTCTCCGGGCTACAACACCTTTGCGCCCGGCATGTTTACGTGGATGGCGGGGATGGGCGTGGCCCAGTCGCCTCCGTATTACCAAACCGCCTTCGCCAACGTGGGAGCGGACGACTCGCTTCACAGCCGTCTTCTCACCTTTGGCAGCGACGGAAGAAAAGAGCTGGAACTTGACGGGGACGGGCAGATCAAAAAACTTAACGAGAACGACGGCTTCCTGCGCGGACGCTTCACCTCCGATGAATGGCTTGATTTCCAAAGCCTGACCGGCTCCGCTCAGACGGCACCCCGTCATTTTGCCACCCGATTTGCTCTTTTTCCCTTACGGCATCGGGTGAGCGATCTGGCACTCAATTACAATTATGGCGCGGAGTTGCGCCATTTTCATACCGCCCTCAACCCGCGGGCCTCAGCGTATCCGCCCGTTGTGAACTCCGATGGCCGGATTGAGGGCCAATTCTCCGACTACAATCATTTCCCGGGCTCGCACCTTGCTTCGGGTCTTTTCCTCAACGCCCCGCTTGTCCTCCTCGCCAACCAAGCCTCCACCTCGGCCAATGCGTTCACCCTTCACATCGTCGTCCAAACCATCCGCGATGAGGGCGCACGTCGACCGGGTGTGAGCAACTCGGGACCCGGTCATTCCGATCCGGATGATTTGGTGCTTTCGGAGAGCTGGACCCGGCTGGTTGTCGAGAAAGAAAAGCCGACGGATCCACGGGACTTCACCCCGCGACTCTGGGTGGTGCGTCGGGAAACTCGCTAACGCTTCGCCGAAAATCTGGTCGTGGGCACAGGCGGACCGTTTTGTTGTGCACGGGGGCAATCGCAGGTCTCGCCGATGGAGAGGCCCATTGTCCCAGGTGCTCAAGGTGGAGGCAGGGTTGAAACTTCCCCTTGCCGCCGATGTTCGGCCCGGTAGCTTCGCGCCATGGACGATCTGGCTTTTGTTGATGTCAGTCGGATGACGTTATTCCGCGGGTTTGACGAAGATTTCGTCCGCCTGCTTGATCTCTTTTTTGTCAGTAACACCTATCCGCAGGACACGCTTATCCTGGAGCAAGGCAAGTTTCAGAATACGTTCTTCCTGGTGGTAGCGGGAGAGGTCGAAGTTTTTCATCATTTGGCGGATAAGAAAGATATTCATCTTGGGCATCTTTCCGCCGGGCAGTTTTTTGGAGAGATGAACTTGTTCGATCCCGGCATTGCCACGGCCTCGGTCCGGACGCTGACCCAGGTGAAGACGTTGGAAATTTCGAACGATAAGTTCCGGTATTTTATCAGTTCCAAGCCGGACGCTGCGGCGGATTTCACCTTTCAACTGGCTCAGGTCATTGTGAAGCGGTTCCGGACATCGAAGGAAAGTTTGATTGAGGAGTTGACCAATCCGGAAAGTATTCGGAAGGCGCAGCTCATAGATTCGAATCGTTCGGTCGCTTAAGGGATAAGCTGACGGGGAGGTGGAAATGGGCTTCTCGATCGAATCGGGCTGCCGGGATTTGAACCCGGGACCTCTTGTACCCGAAACACGCGCGATACCAAGCTTCGCTACAGCCCGTGTGAAGATTGAAAATCGTGCCTTAAAATGGCGGTGAGGCAATGCGAATGTTGTGGATGAGATGTTGAATGGATGGCGCGGCGGTGGGGGCTTGGTTCTTGTCAGGCTAGGTGTGGGTTGCCTTGGGCCGATAGAGGGTAAGGGTGTTGCCGACGAAGAGGATGATCTGCGCGTTGGCCTCGTAGGCGATTTGCGGAGCGAGGGTTTTGCGATCTTCTTTGAAGTGGTCGAACTTAATTTTGGCGAGGGAGCGGAGGTCGAGTTCCAGGGCGAGGGCGCGGTGAAAGGCGGTGTCGGGGCCGGCTTTGCCGAGGCGGACGGAGGGCCGGAGGAGTTGGGCGCGGGCTTTGGCATCGCGGAGATGGGGGCCGGTGAGAGGAAAAGAGGTCTCGGACATAGATGGCGGAGGGCGTTGGGGTGATGTCTTGGGCCTTTTTCAAGGGGTTGGTCTCACGCAAGCAGGGGAACGTAGCAGAGG
>CALFVM010000210.1 GCA_937928665.1 uncultured Candidatus Methylacidiphilales bacterium | reverse complement strand
CGTCCATCTCTGGCATCTGGACGTCGAGCAGGACCACATCGTAAGCCCGCTCGTTGAGCGCAGCCAACACGGCCCGGCCATTATCGACTACCTCGCACGTATACCCCAACGCGCGTAAAAGACGCCGGGCCACCTGAACATTCACAGTATTGTCTTCCGCCAACAAAATATCCAGCGGGTGACGGACGCCCATATCCCCCAACATCCGCAGGCTGGTCGTCTTTCGGTGAATCACGGCTGACGTGCGGGCAGGCTCCACTTCAGGGACGATCTCTTGCTCGCCCGCGGTGAGTTCGTCCCCTGACGGAAGGCCGACCTTGAGATAAAAAGAAAAGACCGAGCCCTCACCCGGCGTGCTGTTGACCCAGATGGCACCCCCCATCAACTCGACCAGTCGCTTGCAGAGCGAAAGCCCAAGCCCGGAACCTTGGTAGTGCCGGGCTTGGGTTGAGTCGATTTGGCTAAACGGCTTGAAGAGTTTGACCTGGTCTTCGGCCTTAATCCCAATGCCAGTGTCCTGAACCGACACAAAAAGGTGGCCGTGCTCGTTACCTGCGGCCGCCTCGAAACGGGCCGAAACTCGGACCTCCCCGGACTCGGTGAACTTGATCCCGTTGCCCACAAGATTGAGAACGATTTGCCGGAACCGAACCGGATCCAAGAGGATCTCGCGGGAAGCCGTCGGGTCCACTTCAGCAGATAAACGGACCTTTTTCAGCGCGGCGGACGGGCGCATCAGAGTGAGAACGTTCTCGATCGATTCAGCCGGGTCGAAAATGGCGGGCTGGAGTTCAAGACGACCCGACTCCATCCGGGAGAGGTCGATCACATCATTGATGATGACGAGGAGATCGTCGCCCGCATTCCGGATGACCCGGATAAGGGAACGGGCGTCCGGATCCAGCGGCAACTGCATGAGCGCGTCGGCCATCCCAATAATCCCATTGAGCGGCGTGCGGACTTCATGGCTCATGTTGGCCACGAAAAGATTTTTCGCCCGTTCATCGGCTTCGGCTTTGTTGAGAGCCTCCTGCACTTCACTGTGCCGGGCCTCCTGCTCTGCCTGCGCGGCGCGTTCTTGTTGCAAGGTATCACTCCAGGCCGCAGCCACGGGTGCCAACGAAACGTCCGGGTTGACCAGGGGACGCCGATCCCGAATCGCCCGCGCCAACTCTTCCGCCGCCTGCCCTCGCCTCACGAAGGTCTTTTTCTGTCCCGTAAGGACCAGCGCGGCACCGGCACCTGCTCCCACCCCCGCCGCGATTAGGCAAACCCACCACGGTGCGCCCAAGATCCCGGCGGCTGTTGGAGCAACCGCCGCCACTCCGATCCCAAGCACCGCCTGCCATGGGGATTCAGAAGGTGGTGCCGTGGTGCGCATGCTCCGGCAACTATGCGCTTTCAGGCCCCCGGCGACAAATGGGAAAACGCCTGGTTGCGTCATTGTCGGCTGAAGGCTTCCCCGCTATGTCTTGTCCTCAATGGAAACGTTCCGCGTGAGGTTTAACGGTCGGGAAGTCGGAGCGGTCAGCTACTCATCCGCCTTTTGGTTCCGGCTCAAGGGGCTCCTGGGACGGGACGGTCTGCCGGAGGGTCAAGGGGTGCGGCTCGCCCCCTGCACCTCAATCCACATGTTTTTCATGCGCTTCCCCATCGACGCCATCTTCCTCGACCGGGACGACCGGGTGATCGCCCTCTATGCGGACATCCAGCCTTGGCGGATGAGCGGATTTCACCCGTCGGCCCGCCAGGTTCTGGAATTCCCGGCGGGAACCGCCGCACGTCACGGCATTGTGCGGGGTAGCCGCCTCGACTTGGAGCGGATTGACTAAAAAAACGTCGGCCGGTTGGGCCGCTAAACGATCCAGTGGGCCAAATCAAAAGCGGGCGATGGCGCGGGAAACTCGATCAAGCCTCGCTCCGGATAACGCTCTGTTTCAATCCCGCCCCGGAAAATGCGAACGGTGAATGAAATGCGCTCCCGGTTGTCCCAACCAAGGGCCGGTCCGGGTAGGGCAAGAACCAAAATGTCCCCGGCAGCAACTTCTGGACGCAGCTCCGGTGCGGGGAGGAAATTAATTTCATCCTCGCTGGTTTCGGCCTCGGCCACCCAGATCTGTCCCTCCCTGAACACGCGAACGCGGAGGGGACGCGGTTCGTGGAACCAGAACTGGACCTGATCCGGCAAGCCGGCCGCACAGTCAAGCCGCAGAAACAGGCGGGACGTGCCAAACCCAAACCAAATGGCGCGGGCGATCCGATCCGCCTGGTACATGGCCGAGCCCTGATGCCGGACGTCGAAACAGCCAGCCCCCAGCCATTCATAACAACTGTTGATCCTGCCGTTGAGCCTCGGCTCGATCCGGCCAAAAGGCAGGCTGTAGCGAATCGGGTTGCCCCGGGTCCGGATCGGGATGTCGAGGTGCTGGGGCGGGTCACAGCCGAGAATCCGGTAAACATTCTGCAGATGCGTGCGAAACAGCTCGTCAAAAAGAAAATCACAATCGGTCTGAAAATCCGGCCCGTACCACCAAAACCAATCGCTGCCTTCTGCCGCGTAGATCTCGCGCCACGCCGCCCGGACGGTTTCTTCCGGATAAACCGCAGCCGCCAGTTGCCCGACCAAAAACCGGCGCGTGGCCGCGATGGCCTCCCAGCCCCGGTTTTCCTCAGGGTCCCCAATCCAGATATCAAAGTCGCCCCGAATCCATGATCCGGTGTGCAGGGTGGGCAAGGACGCCTTCGGCGGGCACGCATCCACATAATCGCCGAGCCGATCCAGCCGGAGCTTTCCAGATGTGGTCAGCTTCCCATACGTCTGCTCCAGAAAAGCCTCGCCCCCGTCCGGGAACCCTTCCCAGGCGTTCTCCCCATCCAGGGCCAGAAGAACCATGCCCCGATCCGGATCGGTGACTCCGGCCAGATCTTCCAAATGGTGCAGAAGGTGGTCAGAGGCTTCCCCTGCCGTCGTGCGACTGGCATGAAAGCCAATGAAGTCGCTCAACGGCCGTTCGCGGAAAAGTCCCGTCACCGCCACCCCGTCACGGGTCACCTCCCACGCCTGGAAAAGTTCCAAGTGGTCGATGCTTTGCCCGACCCGGGCCGGATCCGCAGCCAAGCCGCGGAAGAGCACGTCCTCGTCCGTGCAGAAGTAATCAATCCCTGCCTCCCGGAACAGGGGGATGAGTTCAGGGGCGACCGACCCCTCTGACGGCCAAAGGCCGCGGGCCCGACGTCCAAACACGCGGGTGTGCTGTTCCTGGGCGAGGAGCAACTGGGCACGGGCGTCTTCCGGCGCGGAGAAACGCTCCGGCAATGTCGCCCACGGCATGCACCGCTGGGCAAAGGCCGTGTCGTAAACCAGCGGCAAGATCGGATGATAAAACGGCGTGGTGGTGATTTCGATCTGACCGGCGGCCGCGGCTTCCCGGTATTGAGGCAGAACGAGCCGGACAATCTCCAGGTGGATATCCAACACCCGGTTCTTCTCTTCCTCGGTGAAGTTCCGCCCTTTCCGCCGGAGGTCGCCCAGTTCGGGATAGCGGCGGAGGGCACTGAAGCCGCACCAGGCTAGGTTGTACCAAGTTTGGAGATCGCGATAATCCTGTTCGGTAAAGTGGCCGATACTTTCCTGGAGACTGTTGAGATCGTAGTTCCGGCCGCGGAGATCGAGCAGTTCCCGATAGCGGGGAAAGGGATGGATGAGATTGTCCCAGTTGATCTTGAAAAAGTTTTCAAGAATGCGGGCTTTCTGAAAGGCGCTGAGCTCGGACGCCGGCGTCCGGCTCCACGTCTCCCAAAGATCAGTGATGCGTCCC
>CALFVM010000209.1 GCA_937928665.1 uncultured Candidatus Methylacidiphilales bacterium | reverse complement strand
GGGCTGAACTTGTTTTTGATTCTGAGCGGGGCGGTGGCGATTTCAAAGAAGGGGCGGGGTGGGCTGCAGGAGCGGCTGTGTGTTTTGGAGCCGGGCGATTTTTTTGGAGAGATGTCGGTGATCGATCGGTGCCCACGTTCGGCGAGGGCGGAGACGACTGTGGATTCCGTGTTGGTGGAGGTGGATGAGGATTCCCTCCGGCGGCTTCTGGCGGTGGGCGGGGGCGAGGTGGGTTTTAATCTGGTGCGGGATACAGTGAGGCGGTTGCGGGGGGCAAACGATCATTTCATCCGGGAACTGTTGCGGGAGGAGCGGTTGAGTGCGATTGGGGCGATGGCGGGGGCGATTGTGCACGATTTCAAGAATCCGATGTCGGCGATCGTTGGCTGCTGCGATTTGTTGCTTTTCCGCCATGCAGAGCCGGAGGTGAGAGAGATGGCAGGGCTGATTCAGCGGGCGACCTGGTCAATGGTGGGCATGACCCAGGATTTGTTGGATTTTACAAAGGGGACCATCCGGTTCCACATTGAGACGGGGGACTGGTCACGATTGGCCCGACCTCTGGAGGAACAGGTGCTGGGACCGCTGCGCCAGGATGGGTATCGGGTGGAGACGGAGGTGGAGGTAAGGGGAGAGGTCCGGCTTGATTTTGACCGGATGGTGCGGGTGGTGGGGAATCTGTTAAAGAACGCCCGGGAAGCATCAGCTCGGCGGGGGAGGTTGGTGTTCCGGGCGCGCCGGGAGGGGGCGGATCTGGTGATGGAAGTTGAGGATGAAGGCAAGGGGATGCCGCCGGAATTGGTGGCCCGGTTATTTCAACCGTTCGTTACCGAGGGGAAAGCGGATGGGACCGGCTTGGGCCTGGCGTTGGCAAAGTCTGTGGTCGAGGGGCATGGTGGGCGAATTGCCGTCAGAAGCGAACCAGGCGTGGGCACGACATTTACGCTCCGGCTTCCACAGGAGGTTGCGGGCGCGAGCGGCACGGATGCCGTGGGGGACGATTAGGCGGGATTAAGCCGGATGGAGTGATGGCCTGGAGAGATCTCCTGTCGGCCACCGCCAAATTGGGAAGGCGAGTGGAGGATGGCTCGGGCACCTGGAGGGACGTCGAGCTGGAGCTGAAGGGAATCCCCGTCGAGGTTCCAGTCGATGGCAACATGGCCTGCCCGGGTTTTGAGTTCAGCGCGGGCGGACCGGAGGGAACCGCCGGGGCGGGGTTTGAAGAGGATGGAGCGGAAGCCGGGCTCGGCCGGTTCAAGACCGGCGACGGTGGAGACCATCCAATCGCAGACGCATCCGTAGGCGTAGTGGTTGAAGGAGTTCATGCTGGGGTCGCCGAAACCGGCTTCGGGGGTCCAACCGTTCCATCGCTCCCAGATGGTGGTGGCACCGTTTTTGACGGGGAAAAGCCACGAAGGGAATGCTTCCTGTTCAAGGAGCCGATAGGCGACGTCAAGGTGGCCGGTTGCTTCGAGGACGTGGAGAATGTAGGGGGTGCCGACGAAGCCGGTGCCAATCCGCCAGCCGTTCCTTTCGATTAAACGGACGAGTTCACGGGCGGCGTTGGCCCGGACGGAATCGGGCACAAGTTGGAAGTGAAGAGCCAGGACGTAGCCGGTCTGAGTGCCCCCGGCGACAAGACCATCGGGAGTGAGAAAGCGACGGGCGAAAGCGGCTGCGACTTCGGCGCGGAGAGCCCGAAAGCGGGCGGCCTCGGGCGACTTGCCGAGAACTTCGGCACTCCGAGCGGTAAGGTCAAGGGCGTGAGCGTAGAAGGCGGTGCCGATGAGATCTTTGGCCGTGCCGCCTTCCGTGCGACCACTTCCGTCGAGGGCGAGCCAGTCGCCGAAGCCACCCCAGGAATCGAGGTCAGGATGGGGGCGGATGCCATCCTTGACTTTGTTTTGGGCGAGGAAGTCAAGGTAGCCCGTCATGCAGGGATAGTGTTCCGCAAGGACGGCAGGGTCTCCGTAAGTTTGGTAAACGGTCCAGGGAACGATGAATGCGGCGTCGGCCCAGGCGGGACCGCCATCTTCATTCAACCCAAAGGAGCCGGTGTTCGGGCAAATGGGGGGAACGGCACCGGCAGGACCCTGGCTGTCGCGCATGTCGAGGAGCCACTTGCGGAAGAAGGTCTCCACGTCCATGAAGAAGCAGGCGGTTCGGGCAAAGGCCTGAGCGTCGCCGGTCCAGCCCAGCCGCTCGTCGCGCTGAGGGCAGTCGGTCGGGACTTCGAGAAAGTTGCCTTTCTGGGACCAGAGGGTGTTTTCGGCAAGTTGGTTGAGGAGGGGATGGGAGCAGGAAAAGTAGCCGGTGCGGGGACAATCGTTATGAAGGACGACAGCGTCGGCACCGAGAATGTCTGCCTCGCCCCACCAGGCAAGTTCAGCGTAGCGAAAGCCGTGGAAGGTGAAGCGAGGTTCCCATTCTTCAACGTCACCTCCGCGAAGGGTGTAGTGGTCGGTGGCGCGGGCGGAACGGAGATTTTCCGTGTAGAGGGTGCCGTCTGGTTTGAGCATCTCCGCATGGCGGATGCGGATGTGGCAGCCACGCGGGCCGCGGACACGAAAGCGAACGCGCCCGACAAGGTTTTGGCCGAAATCAAAGACCTGACGGTTGATGAGCCAGGGGAAGGGTTCGGGTCGGGGAAGCGGGGAGCCGGGCCGGATCTCCATCCGGCGAACAGGGGGTGCCAGCGCGGGCACGATCTCGATGGCGGGGGCGGGAAAGGGAAGGGCCGGGGTCCAGGCATGGTCGTTGTAGCCAGGAGAAGACCAAGGACCGAGTTCGCGACGCGCGTCGTAGCTTTCGCCCATGATCAGATCGTTTTCGAGAATGGGTCCGATGGAGGTGCGCCACGAGGTGTCGGTTGCGACCAGAGTGGCGGAGGGGGAAGTGATGGCGAGGAGGAGTGCGGGCATTTCGCCGTAGAGCTGGCGATCGCGTTCCGCGACGTGACCGGAAAACCAGCCACTGCCCAGGATGACGCCGATCGTGTTCACACCCGGTTGAAGGAGGTGTCCGATCTCGTAACTGCGGGATTGGACGCGGCGGCGATATTCGGTCCAGCCCGGAACAAAGACATCGTCGCTCACGATGGTCCCGTTAAGGCTGACGTCAATGACGCCCAAAGCGGTGATCTGCAGCGTGGCGGGGCCAGGCTCCGCGTGGAAGTCGCGGCGGTAATAAACGGCGGGTGGGCAGGTTCGGGGGCCTCCCAGAGGTGAGGAGGTGATCCATTGGGCCTCCGATGGAAAAGCTGAGGACATGAAGGCGAGTGTTTCCGATCGCGAGAGGAATGCAAGAGCGGGCCGGAAAGGGGGAACTGATACGAAAAGGGGAGAAAACGACTGGGCAGCGGAAAGGCAACTTGAAGCGTAAGCGGATGTGGCTAGGTTGCGGCGTGTGGCGTTGTTGAAAAGGATGCAGGCGGCTGAAGGGTTTTTGGATCTGGGAATGCCGGAGGAAGCGGAAAGTGAACTGGCAGAGATCGGCGAGGCGGCTGTGGAACGTGCGGATTATTGGCGACTGGCCGCGGCGGTGTCGATGGCGCGAAAGCGTTGGGAAGAGGGGGCGATCCGTGCGGGGCGGTTGGTGGCGTTGAGTCCGGACAGTCCGGACGGGTATTTTCATGCGGCGTTCTGCCTGCATGAACTGGGACAGACCGAGGCGGCGCGGAATCTTTTGGAGAAGGGTCCGGCCCGGTTGAAGGCGTCGCCGATCTATTTTTACAATCTGGCCTGTTACGAGGCGCAGTTGGGAAATCTGGAGCGGGCGCGGTCGGTCTTGGCGGTGGCCATTCGCATGCAGCCAGCCTACCGGCAGATCGCCAGGGAGGATCCAGATTTGGCACCCTTGCGTTGAGGGGCGGAGGCTGGACAGGCGGGCAGCCGGGTCCATTGTTGGGGGTATGGGGCTACAAGGCAGGATTGAGTTGGAGGAGAATGAGGGGCGTTCGTTGGCTCCCTGTGCGGAGTTTAGCTGTCGAAGTCGGGGCCGTTTTTTTGACGAGCCGTTGCATCTTTACCAGACGGATTTTCAACTGGACCGGGAGAGGGTGACGAGGTCGAGTGCCTTCGCGCAACTTGAGCACAAAAGCAAGCTGGTGTTGCCGCCCCCGTCGGACCGGTTCCGCTCGCGCCTGGGCCATGTCATCGCCGTGGCCTCGCTGGGACGGTCCATCGCGCGGGGGATGCGGTTGAACGAAGATTTGGTGGAGGCGGTTGCCTTGGCGCGCGATGTGGGTTGTCCGCCGTTGGGTAAGGCCGGGGTGCATACGCTGAATCAGTTGATGCGTGACCATGGAGGCTTTCATCCGGCAGCGCAGAGCCGGAGGATTGTGGAGGAGGTGGAGATGGTCTTCCCGCAGTTTAACGGACTCAACTTGTGTTTGGAAACCCGGGAGGGTATCTGGCGGGCTACGGGTGGAGAAGGCCAGCCTTCTCTGGAGGCGCAGGTGGTCGATTGTGTCCATGATTTGGTTTCGGTC
>CALFVM010000208.1 GCA_937928665.1 uncultured Candidatus Methylacidiphilales bacterium | reverse complement strand
TAAGGGTTCCGCAGCCCAGTCTTCTTTAGCACCGTAAGCCGGACACCGATCAGGCAGACCAGGGACGCAACCGGTAATCGGACCTCAGGCCCGATAAAGCCCGCTAACGCTGCCAGCCAAAACAGCCAGCGGGCGGGGCAGTTACCCACCGCCATCATCAGCGGGATGAGAAACACAAGGTCGTAGTGAAGGAGGTAGGGACTGCCCAGTGCGGACAGAGTCAGGGCTGTGGCCCATCGCCGCAGCACCTCGTGATCCTTCGGAAACAACCAGCGTCGCCAGAAACAAAAGACGGCCAGGCAACCGCCAAACAAACCCCAGGTGAGCCACCCGGGTGCCTTTGGTAAACATGCCGCCACAAAACCCGGCAGCGACCCCGACAAAATCCAGGTTGCCTGGTTGTGCTGGTGTCCTGTAGCCACCTTCCACCAGTCGCTATGCGTGTCCCACCCTCCGAGCAGCCCAAGCGAAAGAAAGCCACCGCCCATGGTGATCACCATGGCCGCCAACGCCAGCCGTCCAAAACCGGCAACGCATAGAACAGGCAGGAGCCCGATCAGCCACGTCGGTTTAACCGCCAGACACGCCAGACACAGCCCGCCCAGCCACGGTCGCCCACGAGAAGCGGCCCATCCCGCTGCCACGACCGCCAGCAAGGCCAAAGAAGCCGGTTGCCCATAGAGAAACGCGGCGATAAAGGAAGGAAAAGCAAGGCCCCAGAT
Organism: uncultured Candidatus Methylacidiphilales bacterium; assembly: GCA_937928665.1. Classification (GTDB taxonomy): domain Bacteria; phylum Verrucomicrobiota; class Verrucomicrobiia; order Methylacidiphilales; family CALFVM01; genus CALFVM01. Next base: position 2,925 of record CALFVM010000208.1, on the reverse strand, counting down.
CACACGAATCCATGCCGGTTCATTCGGCACCCTGAACAGCCAGGCCGCCCACCCAATTGCCAAAAGTCCAGCCACCCCGGTGATCACCCAAAAACCAACCACTGCCGACCAATAATCCGCCGGGCAGATAACCGACGCCAACCAGGCCACGGGCGGCGGGTAAAGATAGCCGGACCGGGCAAATAAGGTCGTGCTCCGAGAAATCCCATGCAACTCGACCAATGTCCGACCGAGTGCCTCCGGAGCGTAGACGGAACCCGGCCCGCCCGTCCGCCAGAGTTCTCCGGCTGCATGGTGTTGCGCGAAATCGTGCGCCACAACCAAGTCTCCAAACCACCGCAAGTCACCGGCCTCGCTCAACGCTCCCAGCACAGTTACCCAGCCTGCCACCGCTAAAGAGACCCCCGCACCAAGCCCGAAGAGGGAAGCACGGTCCACTCTCCTCGTTTGGACACCTGCCATGACTACGATTCATCCACAGGTCCGACCTCCGCTCAATCTCCAACTCCGCAGGATTGGTCCCAGATGCCCTTTCCGTTCCTCTAATCAAGAGATTGGGTCGTGCGGAAATCCGGCGACTCCTCCTCCCTATGGGTTCGCCTCGTTCCGGTCGCCTGCCACTTAATCAGGTGGGCATGAGCCTGAATGATGGCGACCCAAATCATTCCAAAATCAAACGTCACAGGGTTGTAACGCAAATCTTCTTGGGCCTCGCCTGGGTCAGGGCAAGATGGTTCCATGCAAACGTTGTTCATTGGGCTGGCCACTATCCTCGCCTTTGCCCAAGTCCACGTCGGCGACCGCGCCCCGCATGTGGACCGCCCGACCATCGATTTTGACCCGTTCTACCTTGAACTAACCCAGCACGGTTCCTGGAGCCCCAACGAAACGTACCGGTTCGTCTTCCGGCCCAAAGGGACCTCGTCCACCTGGCGCCCCTACCGCAACGGGCGTTGGATTTATTCTGATCACGGCTGGACCTGGCGCGGGAAAGAGGCATGGAGCTGGGCCACCGATCACTTCGGATTCTGGACACAACGAGGCGTTTCCGGCTGGTCTTGGATTCCGGGGGAATTCTGGTTGCCCGCCATGGTGGAATGGATTCAATCCGGCGATTACGTCGGCTGGCGTCCCTCGATCCTCGACCGCTTCAGCAACATGGAGGAATCGGAATCCCTCCGCTACAGCAACCCGGCAGAGTGGAACTTCATTCCAAACGCCAAGCTTGGCCAACCGCTGACCCCGGCCGACTTTGCTTCCGACGAGCAAGCGGCCGAACTCTTGGCCAACCGGGAACCCTGTGACCACGTCTTCGTGGCCTGGCGGGAGATTCCCCGACCGGGACCTGCTCCTGTGATTGATGACCCCGCCACCGGCGAGCGTCTTCCCATCCCTGTGGTCCAGAACCTGACCAATCCCACGCAGACGGCAACCGATACCGCGGACGCGATCTTTTTCTATCGCCCCCGCTTTTACCAGGACAGCGATGGGATCATTCGCCGGATCGAAATCCTCTCTTCCCGCCCGGACAAACCCGCTGTCGTGAGTGCCCGGGAAGAAATCCAAACCGCAATCAACGCCAGTCAGCCCGAGCGACGTCTGACCCGCCAAGAACGCGAAGCGCAATGGAAGCGGCTGGAAAAAGCCCACGAACGCGAAGTCGAACGGTGGGAGCGGCTCCGCCGCTAAGGTTTACCCGTCAACGCACCACCTACTTGCAGATTCCGTAGCGCTCGCGCACTTCGTTCATCCGCTCCAAAACCCGTGGCGGGACGTGGGCCTCCTCGATTTTATGGAAGATCATCTGAAGCACATGCCGCTCGTCGTCATCCATCTTGCCATCCTTGAGTGCCAGCCCCAAAAGGAAATTAAGCTCCCCAAGGTCGAGTTCCTCGTTCTCCGTAAACACCGCGATCCGGCCGTAGTTGATCATGTCTCGCCAGGAAGATGTTGAATACTTCATCCTCTTATTGAAGCCGCATCCGGCTGGCCGGAAAAGCCCTTCGGTGTAACAATCCGGTGACGGGCAAAGCTCACAGCGGGGCGCGATTGGCCTTCCACAGGAGAAAAAAGCCAAGCCCCTGAAAGACAAAGTTGGGTAGCCAGACAATCAGCTCCGGATACCATTGCGCCCGTTCTTCCAAAGCTTTGGAGAGGATGATCAAAAGGTAGTAGCTGATGACCACGCCGAGGCTGATGACAAATCCCACCGAGGTTTCCCGGCGTTGCGCCCGAATGGCCAGGGGAATGCCGATAAGAACAAAGGTGAACGGTGCCAGCGCAAACGCGAAGCGCCGCTGCAGCTCGGTCAGCAGTGGCATGAGATTGGGCACAAGCGAGTCTTCCGAGAAGATCTCCCGGTTCAAATCCCCCAGTGTGAGCAGAGAGATATTTCCATCCACGCCGGCATCCCGGTTGTGCAGGTCAATGAGTGAAATCCGCAGGGGTAAGGTTCCCGCGCGAATCCCCGTTTGGATCGAACTCACATCCTCCGGAAGTCCTCCCCGTTCCTCTTGTCGCGCATTGATCAACGAGATGTTTACCGAAAGATCACGCATGTCCGCCGAGATCGTGCCCCGGTCCGCCCGAATGCTCCGCTTGGGCACTCCGTTCTCGTCCAGTTCCCAGACATGGATACCCTCGACTTCACTCCCCTTCTTTTTTTCAAGATAAATCCGGTAGCCGCTGAAGCGGGTGATCGGCTCCTGAGCCCGCAAAAACGCCGTCGGATTGCTCCGCCCCAACTCAAAGACCATCAACTTAAACCGAGTCATGGCCGTCGGAGCCAAATGCGCGTTGTTCAGCATGCAAAGCAGACACATCCCCAGGCTGAACAAAACCACCGGTGCCGCCACCGGAGCCAGACCGATGCCGGCGGCCCGAATCGATTGCAACTCCAATTCCTGCGACATCCGCCCAAACACC
>CALFVM010000207.1 GCA_937928665.1 uncultured Candidatus Methylacidiphilales bacterium | reverse complement strand
CGTCAGTCTGGACCAGACCGGGAACACGGCCGCTGCCGTGGCCACGGTGCTCAACCGACTCAACGTGGGCGATTCGGTCACGGTGCGGATTTCCGCCGCGGTTCGGCCTGATGCCGTTGCCGGGGCCACGGTTCCGAACACTGCGACCATTTCCTACAGCAGCCTGCCCGGGGTTGACCCGAACGAACGGACCGGAATCCCGAGCGATCCGCTCAACGACTACATCATCTCCAGTACCAGCACCTCCTTCGTTCTTGCCACGCCGATCCTGACCAAGCACCTCGTGGCCACCTCCGAAGCGCACACGCTTGGGACCGACGTGGCGATTGGTGAAGTTCTCACCTTCGACATCCTCGTTACCCTGTCCGAAGGCATCACCCAATCGTTGGTTGTCACTGACCTACTCCCGAACGGCTTGGCCTGGGTCGGTCATGAGGTTGTTACCCTCGCGGCTAACTCCACCGTGCTGAACTTTGACTACGCCGGCGTGCTCGGTGTCCCGACCGTTACGGCGGCCACGGTGTCCGGCCAGGATGTCATCTTCGACTTTGGCAACGTCACCACCGCTGCCGACAACACCACCACCAACAACAGCTTCGTGATCCGCGTCCTCGCCGTCGTCGTCAATGAAGTCGGCAACCAGAGCGGCACCAACCTGACCAACGACGCCCGTCTGACCTACACCGACGGCACCAGCGGCCCTGCCACCGTCAACAGCGCGGCCACCAACACGGTCGCCGTGGTTGAACCCGTTCTCTCCGTCGCCAAAACCATCCTCAGCCCGACCAGTGCAGTCGATGCCGGCGACACGGTCACCTATCAGATCACCGTCACCCACACGGGTGCTTCCAATGCTGACGCTTTCGATCTCAACCTGACCGACACCCTCCCTGCCCAGCTTCAGGGTTACACCCTTGTCAGTGCCCAGATCGGCATCGTCGATTTCTCCCCGCTCTTCAATGTCTCCGGTGGCGGTCTGCTCACCACCACCGGCACCGTCAATCTCGCCCAGGGCGAAACCCTTACCCTCGTGGTCAGCGGCACGGTCCGCGACACAGTCTCTCCGGGCACCCTGATCAACAACACCGCCAGCCTGACCTACACTTCGACCCCTGGCGATCAGGGCACCGGCAACGCCACCCCGGGCGCTTCCGGCACCACCTTCGGCGAACGAAACGGCTCCGGCGGTATCAACGATTACGCCGCAACCGGGGTCGCCCCCACCATCATCACCGCTGGTGCCGTTGGCATCGATAAAGCTGGCGACAAAACCAATGCGGTCATCGGTGAAGTTGTGACCTACACCGTCACCGTGACCGTCGCCCAGGGCACCACCCAGGTTTTCATCAACGACGTCATCCCCGCCGGGCTCAGTTTCAATGCCGGATCGGCCGCACTGACCACACCTGGCGGTTGGACCATCACCGGATTCAATCCGAACTCACCCAGTCAGAACCTAACCGTGACCAACCCCGGCACAACCGACAACCCGGCTGTTCTGCACACGGGCACCTTTACTTACACCTACACTGCCACAGTTCTTAACGTGGTCGGCAACCAAGCCGGGATCAACCTGACCAACACGGCCACCATCACCGCCGACCTCGACCAGGACGGCACGGCGGGGAACGACCCGGGTGAAACCGCCGCGGACACGCACACCGTCACTGTCTTTGAACCCGTCCTGCTCACCACCAAAGGCTTCACCAACATCACCGCCCCCCGCGTCGGCGGCAACGTCCACTTGGGCGACACCATCCAATACTCGGTCAACATCTTCAACCAAGACACCGCCACCGGTGCGACGGCCCACGGCCTGACCCTGGTCGATGTCATTCCGGCTTCCAAACTCACCGCCCTGACCAACATCACCGTCACCACCTGGGACATGAACGGCACCCTCGCTACTGGCGATGACGTCCTCATCAGCACGTTGGTGGCCGGGATCGATTACACCGTCGTCAGCAGCCTGACCGGCTACACCATCACCTTCGCCCAGCTCGCCTAAGATCGCCGCATCCTCATCACCTACGACGCCACCGTCACCACGGTCCCGACCGATGTCCTCGGCCCGGCCGGACTTTTCGGCGGCGGCGATGACAGCTTCACCAACACCGTCGCGCTTGACTGGTCCTCGCTTCCCGGCGTTGTTCCTGGTGAACGGACTGGTGCTGACGGCCCTGGCGGAGCCCTCAACGATTACGCGACCGGCACCGGCACCACCGTCACCGTCGTCGGAGCCGACCTCCGCGTCAACAAAGACGACTTCATTGGCTCCGTCGTTCCTGGCCAAACCTGGACCTACACCGTCACCGTGACCAACGACGGGACCGACACGGCCACCGGCGTGATCCTCACCGATGTCCTGCCTGGTGAAACCACCCTCGGCACCGTCACGGTCGATGCCGTTCCGACTGCGGTTGTCCCGACCCCGACCGGATTCACCGTCGCCCTTCCCAACATCAACCCTGGCCAGACCATCAACGTTCAGGTCACCGTCACCCTCGCCCCCGTTGTCAGCATCGCCTACGAATCCCTGACCAACACCGCTTCTGTCACTCACGACGACGTTGATCCGACCCCTGGCAACAACGGTGACGACGACACCAACGTCATCATCGCCACCCCCGACTTCGGCATCAACAAAACCGTCACCATGGTCAACGGCGGTCCCGTTCCGCTCAATGACAACGGGGATCCCGTCATCGCCCCCGGTGACATGATCACCTACACGATTCTCGTCACCAACACCGGCAACCAGAACGCTCGCGTCAACATCGTCGACACCTTCCCCGGCATCGTCCTTGATCTGGCCAACGCCGCCATCACTGATTATTCCGGCGTTGTCCCCACCATCAACGTCGCCGCCCAGACCATCACCTGGGCCAACGCCGTTCTCAACGTCGGCCAGACCATCACGATTCTGGTCACTGCCCAAGCCTTCAATCCCCAGCTCCAGGCTCTCGACGACTTCACCAACTTCGGCCGGGTCATCGACACCACTGGGGAGGCTCCTGACAAGACCACCTCCGTCTTGGTCGATCTCGATGCCTTCCCCGACCTGGTCATTGTCAAATCCAACTCCACCGACCGGATCGGCCTCGACGACATCTTCACCTACACCATCGTCCTGCGAAACGTCGGCGATCAGAACGCCACCAACGTCACCATCGTCGATGAACTCCCGCCCTTCGTCGTCTTCCTCAGTGCCTCGGGTAACTTCACCTACGATGCTGTTGCCCGCACCGTCACCTGGACCAGTGCCGACAACCCCGAACTTCTCGTCGTCGAGGGACGTAACCGGGAAACCATCACCTTCACCGTCACCGTCAACCTGCCGATCAACTCCCTCATCTTCGGCACCCTGACCAACGTCGTCCGGGCATTTGACGACGGTGCCAATGGCCCCGACCTCAACCCGCCCAACAACCGCCACGAAGAAACCACCCAAGTCCTTGGCTTCCTCTTCGATCGGTTCAACAACTTCTCCCTCCTTCAGTTGGAAGAAGAAGAGGATCCCTACCGCTTAACCTCCATCGACAACACCCGCGATCCGATGCTCACCCTCGCTCCCGTTTACAGCGGCGAGGCCGAGCCCGGCTCCACCCTGGTCATCAAACTCTTCAACGCCCAGGGCCAGGAAATTGGCACCCAGACCGTCACCGTCGATACCGGCGGGAACTGGCTGGCCACCTTCCCCAGCTCCGTCATCAAGGATTACCCGCAAACTGTCGTCATCCAACAGACCCGCGCCTCGCACAACCAGGCCAGCGACCACGGCTACAACTTGCGCCCCTACTACGGCAGTGCCATCCACGCCGGTCACTTCTTCAACGAGCAGCTCACCCCGGATCGGATCGAAAGTCAGACCTCTTCCGTTCTGATGAACGCCATGGGCCGGGCCTTCCTCGAACCGCTCGGCTTCAACGCCAGCAAACACGGCTACGAGTACCTCGTCCGTCCCGGCTTGCCTTCCGGCTACTAAGCGAAGGCGATCCACCGACCGATGGGTTGGAAAAAAGGATGACTTGAGCCGTAGGTGGCCCGGATGGCACCGGGAAAGCTGCACAAACGCGCAGGAAGTCGCACCAGAGAGCGAGGAATGAATTTAAGTTTTGCTTCTGCACGCTCTGCAACAGGGCGTGCCGTGAGGGCGCGCTGGAACGGGCATGGAAACACGTTGGCAAGAACGGAAGAGCATCCGGGATTGACCGAGCTCAAGCCGAGGCATTCTCAATCGGGATTTCCTTGGCCGATGAAGAAGTGCTTACCGCTGAGCTGGATGAAGGGAAATCGGCACGTCCGGGGTGAGGAAGTGGGGGGACAGGAGGGTGCTTTCCCCGCACACGCCACTCGTCACCCGCCATTTGAGGGATGCCTCTTGCTCTGCCTTTCTCCCGCGGATGACAGTTGCCGTTGGTTCAGACGGTTGGATTAAAAGATGATCGGGTTCCAGCCGCGCTGATCGTGAAACTGGGGCCGGGGATGGCTGCCGGTAGTGGAGATAACCGGCTGCGGTTCATGACGGCAGGCATCGTAACGGCAAAAACAACCGGTCCACACCTCCCCGTTTTGCGGGGCGGTGCCGCCGGTAAGGGTGGTCCAGGGGATACGTGCCCAGACCTGCCAACCGCCCGGTCGGAGTGCCGCTTCAGAAAGGAAGGCGTCTTCCCCAAGAGATTGATTCCAGACCCAGGGCTTGCGCCCGTGAAAGGTAGCTTCCCGCCAGAAAAAGAGCTCGGAAGGGAAGGCAAGACGCAGTTGGACATTGTTCGGGGTGACGTGGAGTTCGATGTATCGCTCGCCGGGTGCCGGGCGGAGAAATATTTCGAAGACATCGCCAAGTGCCCACAGCGGTTGAGTTGGCAGGGTGCCGTCATTGAAGATCTCTTCATCGGTAAGGTCGGCCCAGACCCCGAGGTGGGCGGCATCGCGGGCCAGGGTAACGGTGGCGGGACGAAACCTCGGTTCGGGAGCCTCGGCCCACGGCTGGCCTAAAGGAGTGGATGGAATGAAAGCAAGGCGGGCGGACGCTTCGACCAAGGTCGAGGGAAGGGGATCAAGGGTTGGGCAGGGTACGGAATGGGCGTTCATGAAATGGGTGATTGGGATGGCGGGGGCGGGCTCAGCCGGGTCCGGTCAGGCAGAGAGGCACCATGAACCCACTCGGGTTCCAGCACGGATTCGACGGGATCGGCGGGCAGGCTGCGACCTGAGGAGGCGATCATCGGGCCGAGCAGAGCCAGGGCGCGTTCGAACCCGTCTTTTTCGCGGGTGCGGCATCCGGCCAAATCGAGCCCGAACCCGGGCCAGTTGCTTTCGATGTCTTCGGGACGAATCACCGCGGCGCAGGCGATTTCATCGGGGAATCGGAGGCCGGCATCGCGGAGAAAGGGGATGTGACCCCAGACCATGGCAAGGACCGCGTCGGCACCGGAGCGGCGAATCCAGCGGACCAGACGGGCGTTGGTCCCGTCTTGGCTGTTGTAGGCCGGGACCTCGGTCCACAGGCAGCGGATCCCCTCGGCCCGTTTACTTTCGGCAAAGGAGAGGACCGCTCCGAGCCGTGCGGAGTTGTCCAACGGACTGACGGAGGTAACGAGAATGACGGCAATTTTCCGGTAACCGCGGGCGGCGACCTGTTCCAGGGCGACCCACATATAATCGAAGGCACTGAGCCGGATGAGATGCGTCCGGAGGGTGGGGAGACCACGTCCGATTTTCACCACCGGATACATTTCCGGACGCAGCCTGCGCACGGCGGTGGCGAGTTCAGACGGGTGGCCGCGCCCGTCGATGATGACTCCGTCCACGCCGCGGGCGTGGAGCTCGCGCCAGAGGTTGGCCCGACTGGCTTCATGATGGCTGACCCAGAGGCCGCTAAACCCCTGATCCCGGCAGGCTTCGAGAAAGAGGCTCGAGGACCAGTTGCTGCCTCCGATAAAGGCAACAAGGGGATATTTGGGAGCGGCTCCCCGTCGGCGTTGGCCGAGCCACGCGGCAGGAAGATTGGGACGGTAGCCCAGTGAGTGCGCCAGCGCGAGGACCCGTTGGCGGGTGGATTCGGAGACGCCCGACTTCCCAGAGAGTGCCCGAGAGACGGTGAAAGTGGAAACCCCGGCCCGGCGGGCCAGCTCGGCACTGGTCAGGATGGGACTGGTTGGCATGGCTTCACCTTCCGCCGCCCGGCTCCAAGCGTCAAGCGGGAGCTGGCGGGTAAGCCTTGGCAAGCCGGGCTAAGCCGGGTAAGCGAAAAGGATCGTCATGACTGGCCCGAACCCCCAACAGGAACGCTGGATTTGGAACGCGGTCACGGCGTTGTCCATCGCCTTGCTGGTGGGGCTGGGCTTGGCGGTGGGCTGGGCACTGCTCCAGCTCGCCATGGAACTTCAGGCGGTCCTCATTCCTCTGGCCATTGCCGCAATCACCGCCTACCTCCTGGATCCTGTGGTTGTTCTGGCTCAGAAAAAACTCCGGCTGCCCCGCGTCGGTGCCATTGTGCTTTTACTCGCTTTGGCAGCGGGGATGCTGGCGGGTTTCCTTGTGTTTCTGGTTCCGCTGGTCATTCAGCAATTGACCAGCTTTGTCGCCGGACTGCCGGGCCTCATTGCCGAGGTCCGGGCCACCTCGGAGGCCTTTTTGCTGGAACACCCGATCCTCAACGAGCAGTTGATCAATCTGCAGAACAAACTCAGCACGGAGTGGCCGAATTATACTGGACAGGTGGCCAAGTACGCATGGGCCGGTGTCGGGGGCATCCTGAGCAGTCTGGGCCTGATTCTCGGTCTGGTCATTATTCCGCTCTATGTCTTTTACTTCCTGCGGGACAAGGACTCGATCGAGGCCAACTGGCAGGAATACATGCCGATTCATCGTTCGTGGCTGCGGGACGAGGCACTGGTCATCGTCACCGAAATCAACCGGCACATGATCGCCTTCTTCCGCGGTCAACTTGTCGTGGCTCTGATTCTCGGGTTCCTCACCGGGGTTGGGCTGGGTTTGATTGGCCTGAAATATGCCGTGCTCATCGGCGTGGTCACCGCCACCTTCAGCATCATTCCTTATCTTGGTGTGGTCTTGAGCATCGCGCCGGCACTGCTGATCGCCTGGGTGCAATCGGGCGGATCGGTTGGATTTGTTCTGCTCACCGCCGGGGTCTTCACGGCGGTGCAGATGGCTGAGGGGATGTTTATTTCCCCCAAGATCATGGGTGATCAGACCGGGCTCCATCCGGTGACCGTGATTGTTTCGATCTTGGTCTGGACGATCCTGCTCGGCGGTCTGCTGGGCGCCATCCTGGCGGTGCCCCTCACCGCCACCCTGAAGGTCCTTATGTTCCGCTATATTTGGAAACCGGCGGAGGTTGCTTGATCGGCGGGGAAGTCGACCCGCTCTCGCCCGCCTTTGCTTTTGCCTGTCTGGCCGTTGCTTTTGTTGGCCTGGCCAAGTCCGGACTGGGCGGCGGGGCGGCAATCCTGGCCACCCCCCTCTTGGCCATGGTCTTTCATCCGCGGGCCGCGCTTGGGATTTTGCTTCCCTTGCTCATTCTTTCTGACTGGGTTGCTCTCTGGTGCTACCGGCGTGCAGTCCGTTGGGATGTCCTGCGACCGTTTCTGCCCGGCACCGTTTTGGGGATTGCACTAGCCGCATTCTTTCTTGGCCGGGTCGATGATGTTCTGTTGCGACAGTGCCTTGGAGCCATTTGTCTGGGGTTCTGTGCACTCCAACTGGTGGCTCGCTGGCGGGGTTGGGCGGAAGCTCCGCCACGGGCTGCTTCGTGGTTGCACGGCCTGCCGATTGGCGCGGCGGCCGGCTGGGTCTCCGCAGTCGCCCATGCCGCCGGACCGGTGGCGGCCATGTATCTGCTTCCACTGCGCCTAGCACCGACGGCATTCATGGCGACCACTGTGGCCGCTTTCACGGTTATCAATTTGGCTAAGCTTCCGTTTTATCTGGGGCACGAGTTGATTGCGGCTGGCTCGGCCAGGATGACTCTGGCGTTGGCTCCGGCCATGCTGTTGGGAACGTTGTTGGGTGTCTGGTTGAATCACCGGATCAACCGCGGACTTTTCACCCGGATGGTGTACGTGGTGCTTTTTTTTGCTGGGCTGGAACTCGTGACGGGCCGGAGTCTGCTGGGACGCGCCTGGGCCGCCCTTTTCGGGGGCGGATGAGCACTGGAAAAAGAACGGCAGGGAAGCCTCCAAGTTGGCAGAGATGGAGGGACGCATGATCGCCTGGAAGGGCACGGCCCAACGGTTCAGGGACGTGGATGGCGAGCTGACCCAGTCGTTTTGTAGTTCCTACCCGACCGCTCCGCTTCTTCGCAAGCCTGCGACCTGGGTCGAGCGCAAGGCGCGGGAGCGACCCTCAAAAACGAGCGAAGCCTCCCCGGGCAGTCTGCCCCCAGCGGCCAAAGCTCGATCCCTACCCCCGGACTCAAGTCGGGTGGGAGTGAGGTTTTACTGGTCGGGCCGGAGCGGGTTCCAAAAACCGTTATCTTCGTCCGGACCGAACCAGCCAAGGTTGTGTTGGTCGGCATCGCCGCCATGAGGATTGGTTCCGGGAGGGCGCTCCTCTCTGGCTTCAAACGTCACCCGGCCATCTGCCCAGGCGATGGCGGCGCGGCCGTTAAAACGGAAATGGAGGGTGGGAGAGGGGCGGAATCCGGAAGGCCCCGAGCCCAAATCCCAGAAGGGAGGCTCAACATACGGGTATTCTTGAATCCCATCCATTCGGGCATACGCCGTGCTGGCGAACATGATCGTCCCGGCGAGGTGAAGGAGCGTTCCGGCTCGGGCCGAAACGCGATTCCCCTGGGCATCATAGGCCCAGTCGGGCGTGCCACCAATGTAAGACGCGTTATAACCGTAACCGCCGGTGCCCTCCTCGAAGGTGTCCCGGGCCTGGTTCATCGAGGCAAAGACAGGGCACATCGTGACCCGACGCGATTGTCCAAGATAATCGGCTAAAAACCCGCGAGTGGGATCAAAGGTTCCGCCCGGTTCACGGGCACCATGCCATCGTTTGTTATTCCAGCGATCGTCGGCCGGAGCATAGAAACCATGGTCAATGGCGTAGTTGTGGTTAGCGGCGACAAGCTGCTTTAAATTACTGGCACTGGCCACCGATTGACCTTGGATCTGGACCTTGCCGATGACCGGAATGGCCAATGAGATGAGGAGGCCAAGGATGGCCAGAACGACGAGCAGCTCGACCAAGGTAAAGCCACGATTCATGGTGCTTCCGCTAAAGCCACACGCACCCGGATGAAACGGCGCGACCCTCCTTCCCCAATCAGGGGCTCGTCGGTGACACGAACGCGCCGAAGAACCCCAACGGAAGCGATCGTGCTTGCTCTTTGCTCGCTAATGTCCGGATGAAAACCAGGCACTCCCTGAACCGGCCCGCCACCAATGCTACGGGCAATGGTTTGCCAGCCGTGCAGGTCGGTGGAGATCTGCACTTCCACCACGGCTTCAGCCGCCCGTTCGTCGCGCTCAAACTCGACTGCCAAGCGGTCGCCACTTAAATCGACTTGGGCCCAGGGACGGGTCGCCTCCGCACGATCGGGCATCCGGCCGGTGGCGTACGCGACGAGGTTCGGCACGCCATCGCCGTTGGGATCGGCCTGGGGATGGCTTTGGGCTGGGGGCAAGCCTTTTATGGCCACCCACTCGGCATAGGTCACGCGGCGGGAGATTGCTCCAACGGCTTCCAGATCCAGGCCGCCCGAACCAAAAGTGACCCAAGCATCATAGATTGGATGACCGGTGCTATCGAGAAATGAGCCCTTCCCAGGAATGTCCACCAGCCGAATGTAACGAATCTCCATCAGATTGATCCAACCCGCCAAAACCGAGGGGTGATCGAGAAGATCGTCCAGATCAAACGGAGTGCCCCATGACTTACCGTAAGCGTTGGCGTGTTTGCCTGCCAAATTATAGACGTTGGTGGCATCAATGGTTCCATAGGCTCCCACCGGCCCACTCGTCAGGGAAATTGAAGGAAACCGCGCGAAGGTTATCCCATCACTTGAAACTTCAACGTAAGCCAATTCAGCAAAAATCTGCCCGGCAACCCCGGCCCCACCTCCCGAGATGAAACCGTTTTCAAAGATTGCCAAATCGGCTCCGGACAAATTGGCAATGGGAGCCGATAATTGGAGGGTGATCGATCCGGGCAGCTCGCCATTAGCAATTTGGATGGCATTCAAATCACCGAGGGAGGCAATGTGGAAGTTATCGCCGGTGACCGGCCCGAGCGTCAGTGCCGGATTGGACCACGATCCCGCCACACCCGGTGCCGGGCTGTAGTCGATGACCGACGCGGCCCAGCCGAAGAAGAGGGGATTGACGTAGTTGTTGGGATTGG
>CALFVM010000206.1 GCA_937928665.1 uncultured Candidatus Methylacidiphilales bacterium | reverse complement strand
TCGCCCGCAACCTCAACGGGCGCGCCTTTCCAGGCTGGCTGAAACGTGTCGAGCGTGAACGACTCCTCGCCGACCTCCAGCCCGTGGTCGCATCCCTTCCGCCCATGGCCAAACCGGCCTTCAACTGCACCCTCGACAAGTTCACCCCGCTGGAAAAACAAATCCTGGTCGAGCAACACCTCATCAGCCGGGAACACGCCGCAAAAAACGCCGGTTCCGGTGTCGTCATCAGCGCCGATCAGACCCTCAGCGTGATGATCAATGAAGAAGATCACCTCCGCCTCCAGGGCATCCGGCCGGGCTTCGCCCTCCAGGAAGCCTGGGATTCCGTTGACCGCGCCGACACCGAACTGGAGAAATCGGTCGACTTCGCCTTCTCCCCCCAACTTGGCTACCTGACCGCCTGCCCGACCAACGTCGGCACCGGCATGCGCGCCTCCGCCATGCTCCACCTCCCTGGCCTCGTCCTCATCGATCAAATCAACCAGGTCATCAAATCGGTCAACCAGATCGGCCTTGCCGTCCGCGGCCTCTATGGTGAAGGCACCGAAGCCCTCGGCAACCTCTTCCAAATTTCCAACCAGATGACCCTGGGCGAAAGCGAACAACAAATCCTCGAACGCCTCGGCAAAGTCGTCACGCAAATCGTTGGACACGAACACAACGCCCGCCAGAAACTCATGCAGGAACGGGGCCGCATGCTCGCGGACCAGCTCGGTCGCGCCTACGGCATCATGCTCTACGCCTATCAAATTTCCTCCAAAGAGGCCCTGAACCTGCTTTCCCTTCTCCGTCTTGGCGTCGATCTCGAAATCCTTCCCCGCACCTACGAGCCCAAGCTCGACGAACTTCTCATCAACACCCAGCCCGCCCACCTCCAGCGCGCCGCCGATAAAAAACTCAGTGCCGACGAACGCGACGCCTTCCGCGCTGACATCCTGCGCGACAGCCTCCGCTCTCTGGCCGAACCCAACATGAAAAAGCTCAACACCCTTCCCCCATCATGAACAACTTCACCCCTCGCGCCCAACAAGTCCTCGCCCTCGCCCGGAAAGAAGCCGACCGCTTCAACCACAACTACGTTGGCACCGAACACCTCCTCCTCGGCCTCATCAAGCTCGGCCAGGGCGTCGCCGTCAATGTGCTCCAAAAAATGGGGCTCGACCTCGAAACCGTCCGCATGGAAGTCGAAAAACAGGTCGGCACCGGCCCAGACACCAAGATGTCGGGCAACATCCCCTACACCCCACGCGTGAAGAAAGTCCTTGCCCTCGCCGGTAAAGAAGCCAAGGCCCTCCACCACTCCTACGTCGGCACCGAACACATCCTCCTCGGTCTCCTTCGCGAAGGCGATGGCGTCGCCGCCCGCGTGCTCAAGAGCCTCGACATCGACATCGAACGCGCCCGGAACGAAATTCTCAAAGAACTCGATCCCAACTTCGAAGCCGAAGACACCCCCGATGAGTTCTCCGCCCCTGCCACCACCGAAGGCACTTCCGGCCAAAAGAAAGACGTCAAAACTCCCGCCCTCAAAGCTTTCGGTCGCGACCTGACCGAGCTGGCCCAGAAGGGCGACCTTGACCCCGTCATCGGGCGCAAAAACGAAATCGAGCGCGTCATTCAAATCCTCTGCCGCCGCACCAAAAACAACCCCGTTCTCATCGGCGAAGCCGGCGTTGGCAAAACCGCCGTCGTTGAGGGCCTCGCCCAGGAAATCGCCGCCGGCAACGTCCCCGAACTTCTGCGCGACAAACGGGTCATCACCCTCGACCTCGCCCTCATGGTCGCCGGCACCAAATACCGCGGCCAGTTCGAAGAACGGATCAAAGCCGTCATGGAAGAAATTCGCAAAACCAAGAACATCATCCTCTTCATCGACGAAATGCACACCATCGTCGGAGCCGGTTCCGCCGAGGGCGCCATGGACGCCTCCAACATCATCAAACCGGCCCTCTCCCGAGGCGAACTCCAGTGCATCGGTGCCACCACCATGAACGAGTACCGGAAATACATCGAAAAAGATTCCGCTCTCGAACGCCGTTTCCAGACCGTCAAAGTCGATGCCCCCAGCATCCCCGACGCCGTGCAAATCCTCAAAGGGATCCGCCCGAAATACGAGCAGCATCACAAAGCCAAAATCACCGATGCCGCCCTCCAGGCCGCCGCCGATCTGTCCGAACGCTACATCACCGGACGTCACCTCCCCGACAAGGCCATCGACCTCATGGACGAAGCCGGTGCCCGCGCCCGCATCAACTCCACGATGGTCCCCCAGAGCCTCAAAGACTTGGAGGCCAAAATCGATCTCATCAAAGGCGACAAAGAAGCCGCCATCAAAGCTCAGGACTTTGAAAAAGCCGCTGCCCTTCGCGACAAGGAAAAAGCCGCCCGCGAAGCCTGCGAAAAAGCCATGGCCGATTGGCGGAAAAAACGTGACGAACAGGAAGCCGTCGTCGATGAAGACGACATCCTCCAGGTCGTCGCCAAATGGACCGGCATTCCCCTCACCCGGCTCGAAGAAAAAGAAACCGCCCGCCTGCTCAACATCGGCGACGAACTCCGCAAACGGGTCATCGGCCAGACCGAAGCGGTTGACGCCCTCGCCAAAGCTCTACGCCGCTCCCGCGCCGATCTGAAAGATCCCAACCGGCCCATCGGTTCCTTCATTTTCCTCGGCCCCACCGGCGTCGGCAAAACCCACCTCGCCAAAGCCCTCGCCGAACACGTTTACGGGGAAAAAGACGCCCTCATCCAGCTCGACATGTCCGAGTATATGGAAAAGTTCAACGTCTCCCGCCTCATCGGCTCCCCTCCCGGCTACGTCGGCTACGAAGAAGGCGGTCAGCTTACTGAAAAAGTCCGCCGCCGCCCCTACTCTGTCGTCCTCTTCGACGAAATCGAAAAGGCCCACCCCGACGTCTGGAACATCCTCCTCCAAATCCTCGAAGACGGCCAGGTCACTGACAGCCTCGCCCGCAAAGTCGATTTCCGGAACACCATCATTATCCTCACCTCCAACGTCGGTGCCGAACTCATCCGCAAACAAAACACCGTCGGCTTCGGCGTCAGCCAGGACGTCCAGGACTACGACGCCGTCAAATCCAAACTCCTGGAAGAAGCCAAGAAAACCTTCAAGCCCGAGTTCCTCAATCGGATGACCGACATCATCGTCTTCCACCCCCTCACCCGCGACGAACTCCAACAAGTCGTCCGGCTCGAGTTCTCCAAGGTCACCGACCGACTCAAAGCCCGCGAAATCACCCTCACCCTCAGCCCGGAAGCCCTCGACTTCCTCATGGAAAAAGGCTACGACCCCGCCTACGGAGCCCGGCCCCTCCGCCGCGCCATTGAACGCTACGTCGAAGATCCCATCGCTGAAGAAATCATCCGCGGCAGCCTCAAAGCCGGCGACCACGTCAACGTCATCCGCAAGGGTGACCTCCTCGGCTTCGAAACCGAAAAATCCGGTGCCGCCCCTGTCGAAAGCCCCTCCTGACCTCCCTTACCTCTGCTCCCTCCTCCAACGGGGAGGGAGCTTCATCCAGGTGCCCCCCCTCGTGACGG
>CALFVM010000205.1 GCA_937928665.1 uncultured Candidatus Methylacidiphilales bacterium | reverse complement strand
CAGGCTGCGGGGACATCGCGGACGGCGAGGTCGCCGGAGATGAGGGCAAGTTCAAGTTGAAAACGGATGGCGATGTGGAGGTCGTAAGAGACTTCGTCAGCCTCGGTGCGGATGAGGGAGGGCTGGACGCGGAGGAGGTGGCGGGCGATGTGGTTGGGGGAGCGTTGGCTGAGGCACGGGAAGATGGCAGCGGCGCGGGGGAACCAGTGTTCCCAGAAGGTGAGGGTGCGGGCGACTTTGTTTTCCCAGAGGCGCGATTGGGATTCGTGGAGGCCGAGAGAGGCGGCTTCCCCAGCGGGCAGGCCGAAGTATTGAGTTGGGAGACCTTGTTCGTAGAGGCCGTGGCCGACTTCGTGGATGACGCTGTAGAGGGAGTAGGTGAAATCGTCTTCGCGGTAACGGGTGGTAAGGCGGATATCGCGGGGGCCGAGGGTGGTGCAGAATGGGTGGGGTGCGGTATCGATGCGTCCGGCGCGGAGGTCGAAGCCAAAAGCGGCGGCGACTTCGGCGTTGAAGCGTTGTTGGTCGGGGATGGGGTAATGGCCGGGGAGAGCGGGTTCGGTGGACTCGCTGTTGCTGTATTGAGTTGAGACTTCGGCGAGGAGGGCGGCCTGGCGCGGGGCGAGGTTATCGAGGATGTGCCGGGCGGCGGCTGTGGTCATGCCGGGTTCGTAGCCGTCGAGGAGTGCGTCGTAGGGATGGTCGGTATAGCCCCAGTGTTCGGCTTTCTGGCGGGTGAGGTCGAGGAGGGTTTGGAGGTGGGGGGCGAAGATGTCGAAGCGTGAGGATTCTTTGGCCTGGACCCAGGCGTGGTGGGCGTGGCTGGCGGCGCGGGCGCAGGTTTCGACGAGGTCGTGGGGAAGTTTAACGGCGCGGTCGAAGCGGCGGCGGAGGCGGGTGATGTTGGTGTGGGCGGGGGTGCCGGGGGGAGGGAGATCGGCTTCACAGGCTTCGATCCAGCGGCGGATGTCATCGGAGGTGGCAAGGCGGTGAATGAGACCGCTGAGGTGGGCAAGTTGTTCGGCACGGTAGGGGGCGGCGTCGTGGGGTAGGCCTGTTTCCTGGTCCCAGCTTAAGAGGCTGGAGGTGGTGCCGAGGAGGGCGATTTCGCGATTGCGTTGAAGGAGGGATTCGTAGGCGTTCATGGAGTGGAGACGAGAAGGTTCACGGGAAGAGAATGATGAGATCGATGCGCCGTCGGCCTGCCGGAGGTGGGTCACTGGTTTCAGCTTCCGCATTGCCGCGGCCAACGGCGCGGAACGTGTGGGCAATGAGTGGATCGAGGGATTCAAGGGCGCGGGCAATGGAGGCGGCGCGGACGGCCGTCCATTCCCAGTTGGAGGGGAAGCGGGGACGAGCACCGGCGGGGGGTGGGGTGGTGTCGGTATGGACCTCGATGTGGGTGGTGGTGCCCTGCCAGGGGCCGGACCAGTGGGGTTTGAGAAGGGTGAGGAGGATTTCTCCAGGTCGGGAAACGGTGGTTTCGTTGGGGTTGAAGAGGGTGGATTCGGGGAAGCGGAGAAGGAATCGGTCGGTCTCCGAGATGGCTTCGATGGAGGGATTGTTGGCGGCGGTACGGAGCTCGTTTTGAAGGGACTCGGCAAGAGAGGCGAGGGCAAGGCGGCGTTGTTCGCGCCGCAGGCGGGTGAGTTCGTCGGTGAGGCGCCCTTGTTCGGCGGTGGACAGGTCGCGCTCCCGGGCGCGGAGGGCGTTTTCTTTGTCAAGGTATTCGCGCCGGAGTTGTTTGAGCTGGTTGTCAAGGGTGCGGCGTTCATCCCGGAGAAGAACGGTTTCGGCGGTGAGGGTGGCACGTTCGTGCCAGGTGAGGGCGGCGTGGACGGCAAGGATGGCGGCGAGGAGAAAGAAGCCAATGGCGGTGGCAAGGAGTGGGTAGGGACTCCTGACGGGTCCGGGAGGAGGGGGACTCACAGGCGGGCGCGGAAGCGGGCGGCGTCGATGATGGAGTAGAGGTGGACGAGCCAGCCGAGGAGGACAACCCAGAGGAGACCGGCGAGGAAGAACTGGAGGACGGCAGCGAGGAAACGGCCTTGGACGAGTTGACCGAGGCCGGGGATGAAGAAGCTGCAGACCGCAGCGATGACATTGCCGGCGGTGCCGGGTCCGGTGGCGTGGCTCATGGTCTAGGAGAGATAAAGCATGGATGACATGATCGAGTTTTGAATTTCAGAAATGGAGCGGGCGACGGCCTGACCGATGAGGTCCATTTTGCTGAGTTGGTTGATGCGCTCACGATTCCGGTCGATTTCGTCTTCGGGCAAAATTTCCTCAAGGAGGTTGCAGGCCTTGAGAAGGGTGATGAGAACGATGTCGCGCGGTTCGGGGATTTCGTCGGAGGTGATCAGGGCCCGAAGACGGGTGCGGATTTCGGTTTTCTCGTGGTTATCGAGCGTGTGATAGCGGCGCGTGGGGATGAGCCAGAGGAGGCGGTGCTCTTCTTGTTTGAGGATGCCGGTTTCGGTGAGGTGGGCGAGGGCGCGGGTCTTGATCGCGTGGGAGTCATTGGCGAAGACTTCGAGCCAGTGTTCGATGGGTTTGGGTTCGGGGCTGGCAACGATCGTGGCGAGGGCGGGGTCGAGGATGGTGTTGTTGAGCGGTGCCGCCTGGATGAGGGTGAGGGTTTTGACGTCGGTGTCGATGCGATTGGCAAGGGCGAGGTCCATGAGAACCGCACCACTGAGGGCGTAGGGAAGGGCAAGGGTGGGAAGTTCCTTGAGAGTGCCGGAGTGCTCGTCCAGAGCGAGGAGTAGGATTTCTTCAGGGAAGCTGATCATGGGGTTGCGGTTGGTTTAACGTTTGTCGGGCCTGTTTGTCATGGTATGAGGGGGTAATGAAGTTGGCAAAGGCTTTTGCGGACAGGTCGGATTTCGCGGGAACGCCATCGGTCTGTCATGGGACCGACACGAATGGGGTGAAAAAAGAGACGATGCGGAGAGGGTTGGGGAAACTTATCGGAATGTTGGGGGTGGCCGGTCTGGTGGCATGCGGCCCGGGCGCACCGGAGGAGGAGTTGATCATTCTGCACACCGGGCGGATTGGGGGGAATGTCTATCCGGTGGAGGAGGTGCGCCAGCCGGGGACGCCGTTGCAGCATTATCCGTATCTGGCGGGTTATGTGAAACAGGTGCGGGCGGAAGCGGCCGAGCGCGGGGTGCCGGTTCTTTTGCTGGATTCGGGAGACAGTTTGACGGGGTCCTTTGCGAGTCACGTGACAGGGTCGCGGAACGTGGCGGCGTTGTTTAATGAGCTTGGGTATGACGCAGTGGCACTGGGGAATCTGGACGCGGATTTGGATCCGGGAGTGTTGGCGGAGCTGAAGATGCCGGTGTTGAATCCGTTTGCCAATTCGATTGGGCGGCCAGCGATGGAGGGAACAAAATTTTGGACGAGGGTGAAGAAAGGAGCAACGCCGGTGAACATCTTTGCGAACTTTTACGGGGAGGTGAGTGTGGAGAAGTTTCCGACGCGGTTTCCGATGTGGTTTGGGAGGGAGACAGGGGCGGTTGTTCCCGTGCGGGACTATGGGGCATTGGCCGAGGAGGCTAAGGCCGAGGGGCAGGGTGGATTCAATGTGTTTCATTGGATGAAATTTGAGGGCGGTGCTGAGCCGCCGAAGGAGTATTTGGAGGGGCTGAAAGCGGCAGGGATGGATCTCATTGTGGCGCACCGGATCTACAGCCGGTCGAAGCGAGATGTGTGGGGTCAGGGTGATTTCAGTGCCTGGTCGTTGCCGGTGAGTGAGAATATTCTCCGGCGCAACCAGGGGTTTACCGTGGCGCGGGTTGATTTGGAAAAGAGGAACGGACGTTGGCAGGTCAAGAGCAATCAGCTCAAACAAATGACGGCGAATACGGCACCGGCGGATGCCGAGATTCTCAAAGCGGTGGCGCGGTTCGGTCCGCAGGTAGCCGCTGCCAACCTGACGGTGGGCGAGTTGTCACAGCCGATGGCAGGCGAGCAGATTCTGAAGGCCTACATGGTGGCGTTGACCGAGGTGGGCGAGGCGACGACTATCGTGTACTCGCCGGAATCGATCCGGACGGAGCTTGATGCAGGGACTTTGGTTGCGAGTTCCCTATTTGACGCCTTGCCCTGGACCTCACCGGTGGTTCGGCTGACGCTGGACGATGGGCAGGCGGCCAAGATGCGGAACTCAGAGGAGTTAGCCCGTTTGGAGAAGCGGGAAGCGGAGGGTCCGGTGACGGTGTTGACGTCGCGCTATTTTGGCGAAGTGCTGCGGCGGGAACTTGGGTTGAGACCTGAACAGATTGAGGTGCTGGCCAAGGGATCGGAGTATCAGTTGTTTTTGAATTTTGCCCGGAGGAGCGGCGATTTGTCGTCGGTTCAGATCCCGGAGAATTGGACCTATGTTGGGGCGCAATAAGGGGTGGTCGTTGGGTGGTGGCGCGGCCGGGGTTACCCGGCGGGAGGTTATTTTTGTCATTCTTCTGGTAGTGGTGGTGGGATTGATCGCGATGCCGCTTTTGTTCAAGCAGCGTGAAGGGAATGCGCGGCTGGCCAGTTTGAATAACCTTCAGCAGTGGGGGATTGCGTTCAATCTTTACCTGATCGAAAACGATAACCGTTTGCCACAGGTGGGGATGGATCTCGACGGTGAGCCCAATGTATTTGCATGGTATAACGCCCTACCGGTTTATCTTTCCCAACGATCGCTGTCGGAGATGACGCCTGCGGAACGTCCGCGTCCGGGCGAGGTGGGATTGTGGATGAATCCCGCAGTAAAGGCCGCAGACTTTTCCGGTGCGGGCGAGTACTGGTTTGCTTATGGGATGAACCGCTGGTTGCAGCCGGATCCGAAGCGGTCGAGTTACAAGATCTACGAGATCGCGGATCCTGGGGCAACGGTGTTTCTGGTGGAAACGGCGTCGCATGAGCCCGGTGTGTTACCACCGGACGTGCTGTTTCGGCATGTACATCCCCGAACGGGCGAGCGTGCGGCCCAGGTGTTGTTTTGCGATGGCCACGCTGCAGCGGTGGGGCGGGCGGAATTAGTGGAAGCACCGGGTCTTGATGATCCGGAGCAGCCGCTGGCACCAACGACGTGGATCCCGTTTTATCGGGCACCGCGACCTAAGCTGGAGTAGGATTCTCCTTGAGTCGGTTTCGAAAGCCATCTCCTTGACTCGTGATTCAATGAGGGTGCCCACGCGCAAGCATCGGCCCCGTCCCAAAAAAACAGTCGCCCTCGGGCCGATGAACGACACGTTCTCGAGAGCATTCTCTGGGTGCTGAAAACCGGAGCCAAGTAGCGCGACCTCCCCAAGACCTTCCGCTCTTCGTCCATCTACTGGAGAGGGCTCCGAGATGGGGAAGAACAAGAAATCTGGCTCCAACTTTTTCAGGCCTTTTTGTGGGAGCTGGATGCCGAGGGGCGTTTGGACTGGGGGGAAGATGTCTTCATGGACGGAACCTTCGCTCCGGCCAAGAAAGGGGGCTCTTGGTCGGGAAAACCTAGAACGGCCAAGGCACCAAGCTTAGGGCGATGGCAAACGGCCGGGGTCTTCCTTGGGGAAGCCTCATGGAGTCGGCCTGGCCGTCGGATGGAAAGTTGGCTATGGCCACGCTGGTCCGAGTGCGCGTGCCCCAGGCCTGCGGAGGACCTCCCCGCACCTTGCCCAAATGCTTGCTTGTCGATCGCGCCGATGACGGCGAAGCGTTGCGGCACCAGATCGTCGCACATGGAATCAACATGATTTGCCCCCATCGCAAGGGGCGCTGTGCCCGACCGGAACAGGTTGCGACGGTACCGTCGCCGTTGGAAAGTCGAACGATCCGGCATGAACGCGATCCACGACGTTTTCACGCGTTCATCCACATGGCGTGTGCCTTAATGATGCTCCGCCAGTTTGGAAACCACTTCTCGTCCCATTTGGTGCGGGTGAAGTTGCCAGCAGAATCGTATGAGGAGGTGACGAGGCAGGTGGGACTCTGTCCCTGGGGAGGAGTCAGCCTTGGACGCGGTCGAATCGGGTTTCGTTGGGTGGGGTGGTTGGGGTGTGACCGGGGTGAATGATTGGATGACTGGATCGAAGCAGTCGTCGCACAGGTTGGGACGTGGGAAGACGGTTGCACGGTTCGGAATTTCGCTTATTTAATGGCTCTGTGCCGCGGATTCGTAATCTTCTTTTCGATTGGTCGGGGACGTTGGTGGATGATCTCCATCCGGTGGTGGAGGCGACCAACCAGGTGTTTGCGGAGTTTGGTAAGCCGTCGTTTACTGTGGATGAGTTTCGGGAGAAGTTTCGGCTGCCGTTTACGGAGTTTTATCGGGAGTTCCTGCCGGAGGCGACAATGGAGCATTTGGAGGGTCATTACCACAGCTCGTTCAAACTTTTGCAGGAGTCGATCGGGCTGCTGCCTGGAGCCCGGGAGATTTTGGAATGGGGCCGAAGCCGGGGAATGCGCATTTATTTGTTGAGCACGATTCATGCGGAACACTTCGCGGTACAGGGTGCGCGGCTTGGATTGAAGGACTATTTTGACCAAGCCTACACGATGGTGATTGATAAGCGGGAGAAGATTACGGAGATCCTTCGAAAGCACGGATTGGACCCGAAGGAGACGATGTTCATTGGGGACATGCGGCATGACATCGACGCGGCCAAGGCCGGCGGGGTGGTGAGTTGCGCGGTGCTGACGGGGTATGACTCTCTGGAAAAGCTGAAGGCGTCCTCTCCCGATTTTCTTTTCCGGGATATGCCTTCGGTCCTTCGTTATCTGCAACGACACGTCGATGAGGACGAGGCGGAGTTGGTGCCGGTGGCGACGGTGGGAGCCGCAATTACGAGGGCTGATGGCCAGTGGTTGATGATCCGGACGCACAAATGGAGCAATCGATGGGGCATTCCCGGAGGAAAGATCAAGGGTGGGGAGACGGCGGAAGCGGCCCTGCGGCGGGAGGTCCGAGAAGAGACGGGACTGGAACTGGCGGATGTTCGCTTTGTTTTTGTGCAAGACTGCGTGCGGTCGCCCGAGTTTTTCCGACCCGCCCATTTTCTGTTGTTGAATTATGTGGCAGAGGCGAAGGAGGGTGAGGTGGTGTTGAATGATGAGGCCGAAGAGTTTCGTTGGGTGACCTGGGAGGATGCCTTAAAGCTGCCGTTGAATACACCGACGCGGGCACTTTTGGAGAAGATCGGGCGGAATAACCCGCTTGCTCAGGCGGGGCCAGAGGCGGTTTGATCGGGTATGGGAGACACGATCTTTATTCGGAATCTGGAGGTGTGGGCGAGAGTGGGTGTGCCGGACGAGGAACGAGCATTGCCGCAAAAGCTACGGGTTTCGGCGTCGTTTCGGGGGCCTGACTTCAAGGAAGCGGCGGCACAGGACGCGATGGAGGCGAGCGTGGATTATGCGGCCGTGGCGGAGCGAATCAAGGCGGTGGCGGCAGAGCGTCCGCGACAGTTGTTGGAAACGCTGGGAGAAGAGATTGCAGCGGCATTGTTGGCGGACTTTGCCATTAAACGGGTGGAGATTGACTTGTTAAAGTTTGTCCTTCCGGATGCGGAATGGGTCGGAGTTAGGCTGGAGCGGAAGGCGAAGAAGCGATCGAAGAAAGTCGTTCCTATTGTGCCGCGCGAGGAGGTGGTGCCCGACCATGCCTGACCTTGGGCCGGTGGAGGATTGCTTGGCTTCCCTGGCGATGGAGACCGGCCATGCGGTAAACACCCAGGTATTGCATCGCCGGGTGTTTGAGACGTTTACCAGGTGGCTGGACCGGACCCGACCGGGGGTGGAGTGGACCGGGCTCGATGCCGCAACGGTGCTGGCTTATTTGAACGAGCGGCGGGTGAATGGCAACCTGAGTCCGGCTTCGGTCAAGGTGGAGGTGACTTCGCTCCGCAACTTATTCCGGTTTTTGAAGGAGCACCGGGTGATCACAAGGGAAATCGCGGCGGCTCTGGAATTGCCGAAGTTGATTCGTTACCTTCCTGAGACTTTAGCCGTAGAAGAAGTGGACCGGCTGTTGGCGGCGTTTCCGGGGGATGACCCCCTCAGTTTGCGGAACACGGCAGTGCTGGAGACGTTTTACGCCACGGGGGCGCGGGTTTCGGAGGTCGCGGGGCTCCGGCTGGAAGCGGTTGATCTGGAAGCCGGGCTGCTTCGGGTGGTGGGTAAAGGAAACAAAGAACGGATGGTGATGATGGGTCGAACGGGGGTGGGGGCACTGAAACGGTACCTTGAACAGGGTCGCCCGTTATTGGTCGGACAAAGGACCGGCGGAGAAGTTTTTCTGGGCCGACACGGGACCCGGCTGACAACGGCCCGGCTTTGGGGTTTGGTCAAGGAGGCGATGGCCCGGGCCGGGATTGAGAAGAACGTCTATCCCCACATTCTGCGGCATTCGTTTGCCACGCATCTGCTGGAACGAGGTGCGGATTTGCGGGTGATCCAGGAACTGCTCGGTCACGCCAGCATTACGACGACCCAGATTTATACTCATGTCGATGAGGCCCGGTTACGCCAGGTGCATCGGTCAGCGCATCCACGCGCACGGTAGGGGCTTGTTTGGGCGACAGGCGGGCACACCCGACGTTCCCACGGCCGGCAGATGCGGAAGTTGCCTTAGCTCAGGTGTAAGGAGTGGGCCGCAATTGCCGAATGGGCGAGGGCGGCAAGCGGGAATCGGACGCAGGGGCTTGTAACAATTTTTGTCCTGCCCGTGACAAGAATTGTAGGGGGTCGATTCGCCCGGCGGGGGAAGGGGGCGGGCGAAGTTCAGGTCAGTTCGCTTTCGTTGGGAAGGCGGCAAAGGTTGATTTCCCCGGAGGCAGAGGCGAGGGCAAGGGCGGCATCGCCGGGGTGCCAGGCCAGGGCAGCGACTTCCGTATCAAGGGGGAAGGTCAGAAGCGGGGCGGGATGGCGTTCCGGCCACCAGACATAAGCCATGGCGTCGGCGCCGCCGGTGGCGAGAAGGTTGCTTCGGTGTTGGAAGGCGAGGCAGGTGATGCCGTCGACGTGGGCGTCGAGGACGAAAGGTTCGGAGCCTTCTGGGCCAGGGCCAGAGCAGTCCCAGACGGCGGCGGCGGAGCCGCCGGAGGTGGCGAGAAAGCGGCTGGAGTGGTTCCAGGAAAGAGCGGTGACTTTGGTTTCGTAGCCGCTCATTTGGAGATTCTGATTGGAGGGCAGGTCCCAGATGTGAACGGTGGGGGTTTGGTCGCCGGTGGCGATGATGGCTCCGTTTGGGCTCCAAGCGACGGTCAGGCAGGAGCCGGCCCAATCCAGGGTTCGCTCCGGGGAGGCCGAAGCGATGTTCCAGACGACAGGACCACGGTAAGCGGCGGCAACCAAGCGTTGGCTGTCGGGAGACCAGGCGATGTCGGCGACAGTTCCCGGGTGAGGGCCCCAGGTGTGAATGGGGGAGAGGTCCGGTCGGAGTAGGTGGACGGTTTTGCTCTGGGCGACAGCGAGGTGTTTTCCATCCGGGCTCCAACGGAGGGATGCGATCCAGCCTTTGCCGGGGGTGGAGATGGTGGGTTGAGCCGACGGTTCAAGTGGGTAAAGGCGAATGGTGCCGTCCTGGCCACCGGTGACCAATGCTGGGGTGGAGGGTGTCCAGGCGGCGGTGAGGTTGCCACCAGGGTGACCGGGAATGCGGTGGAGGATGCGGGCGTTTTCAGCGGTGAGGACGAGGATGTCACCGGTTGCGGGAAGCGCGAGGAGGGCGGAGCCGTCGGGACTCCAGGCCAGGGCGATCGGGTAGTCGGAAAGTTCGGTGCGCCACAAGCGGCGCAGGGGAAGGACTCCGGGTCGGGAGGTGGCCATGCGAGGATCAGGAAACGAGGCAGTTGTGAAAGGCTTGGTGAAGGGCGGTGCGGTCGAGGTTTTTGCCAATAAAGATGACGGCGTTTGAGCGGGGCGTCTTGCCCCAGGGCCGGTCAAGGCGGCCATCGACGATCATATGGACGCCCTGAAAAACATATCGCTCGGGTCGACCAGCGATGGCGACGACGCCTTTGAACCGGTAGAGATCGGAGCCCTGGGTGCGGAGGAGGTTGGCGATCCAGGCGTTGAGTTTTTTGGGGTCGAGTTCGCCTGGGGCGGTGATACCGACCGAGGTGATTTCGTGGTCGTGCTCATGATCATAGTGTTCGTGATCGTGTTCGTGATGCTCATGAGCTTCGAGGAAACCGGGTTCGAGGGAGAGGGCGCGGCCAAGGTCGAAGCCGCCGAGGTCAAGCACGCGGTCCAGGGGCAGGTTGGCGTTGGTGGTGCGGTGAATGGGGGCGAGGGCGTTGATCTGGCGGATACGGCGTTCGATCGCTTCGAGTTCGGAGGAGGGAACAAGGTCGGTTTTGTTGAGGATGAGGACATCGGCGAAGGCGAGTTGTTCACCGACTTCGTGTTGGGAATCAAGGTGGAGGGCGAGGTGTTTGGCGTCGACCACGGTGACGACAGCATCCACCTTGAGTTTTTCCTTGAGAGTGTTGTCGACAAAGAAGGTTTGGACGACGGGACCGGGATCGGCCAGGCCGGTTGTTTCGATGAGGATGCGGTCGAAGCGGTCTTTTCGTTTGAGGAGGGTGCCGAGGATGCGGATCAGGTCGCCGCGGACGGTGCAGCAGATGCAGCCGTTGTTCATTTCGAAGATTTCCTCGTCGGCACCGATGACCAGCTCATGGTCTATACCGACTTCGCCGAATTCGTTTTCGATCACAGCGATGCGATGGCCGTGGTTCTCACTCAGAATGCGGTTGAGAAGAGTGGTTTTGCCGGCACCGAGGAAGCCGGTGAGGATGGTGACGGGGACGCGATTGTCGGGAGTTTGGGGAGCGGGCATACGGAAATGTGCTCTGTTGAACCGGCACTGGCAAGCCGGGTTGGAGAAGGCTTACCGACTCCGATTCCAGGCTTCGGTGGCGTAGCGTTCCCGGTCGAGGTGGGCGGCTTTGGTCGTTTCGTCGGCGGTCATTGCGTCGCGGTGGACTTCCGAGGACAGAAGCGGGACGAGGCGATCGATGAGTTCGCCGGCGAGGTGGTCGCGATCGGGATCGGCGGGAAGAAGGATGCTGCCCTGGTGGAGGCAGCCTTCGCGGGTGCGGCGCTGGGCGGCACCGGCCAGTTTGGTGGAACCTTGGATGACGTCGAACTTGACCGGTTTTTGGAAGCAGGCGTTGCTTTGGGCCTCGATAGGGCGTTCGGCAAGGTCAGCGGCCCAGCCGCAGGCGGCAAGGGCGTCGGCGACGGCCCGGTGGACAATGCAGTAACTTTCCTGGGGACCGGCCAGGTTGAGGGGATGTTCGCGGGGGACAATAATCGAGTAGGTGAGATCGCGGGCGTGATCGACGAGACCGCCGCCGGTAAACCGGCGAACGAAGGGACGCCCGGCGGGAACGTCATGGAAGGAGTCGAAGTAGCCGATGGAGATCGCGGGGCAGTCCCAGCCATAGAGGCGTAGGACGGGAATGGTTACGAGGCGGAGGAGGGACTCGTCGGCAGCCATGTTCCAGGATGGGGTGCCGGGACCTTGTTGGAGGAGGCGACAGGCAGGAGGGAGGAGCTTGGGCATGGACACGCAAAATTGTGCCGGGGCTACGCCGGGGTGCAAATGAAATGGTGGGCTCTGCCGGGAAGACGCGGCTTGACCGATATCCCGGGCCGGCCAGACTCATGCATAAAGGAGGGGGCGGAACATGAGCAATTCACAATTGGGCGGGGCCGGAGTGCGCGGTGCAGAGTTATTGGTTCGCTGCCTGGAGGCACATGGCGTGGGGCATGTGTTCGGAATTCCCGGGGCGAAAGTGGATGCTGTCTTTGATGTATTGGTCGATCAGGGGCCGAAGCTGGTTCTGTGTCGTCATGAACAAAATGCGGCGTTCATGGCCGGAGCTGTCGGGAGGTTGACGGGAAGGCCGGGGGTGTGTCTGGCGACGTCCGGGCCGGGAGCGTCGAATTTGGTGACAGGGCTGGCCACGGCGACGACCGAGGGTGACCCTGTGGTGGCGATGGGCGGGGCGGTTACGCGGGCGGAGCTTTTGAAGCAAACGCACCAGAGCATGGATACGGTTAATTTGTTCCGGGCAGTGACAAAGTTCAGTGCGGAGATCGACGCGCCCGAAACGATTCCCGAGGTCGTGGCAAATGCGTTTCGGGCGGCGCTGTCGCCCCGGCCGGGGGCGGCTTTTTTGAGTTTACCGAAGGACGTGCTGACCGATTCAACGGATGCGCCGGTGATTGAGCCGGTGAGAGCGATGCGCTGGGGAGCTCCTGATGCAGCGGCGGTGGCGGAGGCGACGGCCTTGTTGAACGGGGCACGTCGCCCGGTGGTGTTGGCGGGAATGGGAGCCTCAGAGCCAGGGGCGACCGCGGCACTGCGACGACTCTTAGGCAAAGTGAATTTGCCTGTGGTGAATACGTTCG
Organism: uncultured Candidatus Methylacidiphilales bacterium; assembly: GCA_937928665.1. Lineage (GTDB taxonomy): Bacteria > Verrucomicrobiota > Verrucomicrobiia > Methylacidiphilales > CALFVM01 > CALFVM01. Next base: position 900 of record CALFVM010000205.1, on the reverse strand, counting down.
AGGGGGCGGGGGTGATTTCTCGGGAATTGCTCCATTGCTTCAACGGTCGAATCGGGCTGTTCCGGAATCAGCCTGGGGATTTGTTGTTGGAACAGGCCGATGTGGTGCTGACTATTGGCTTTGATCCGGTGGAGTACGACCCGGTTTCGTGGAATGGGAAGAAGTTACTGAAGATTATCCATCTCGATGCAAAACCGGCAGACATTGACCATTATTACCGGCCGGAGGTCGAGTTGCTTGGTTCTCTAACAGCGGGTCTGGACGCTTTGGCGGCGGCCCTTAACCCTGCCTACGTGCTGGCGGACGATGCGGTGGCGGCCGCGTTGAGGGCCGACTTGGAGCGGGAGCGGGAAGCCGGGTGGGGTAAGAACGGAACGCCGGTGCATCCGTTGCGGCTGGTCCGTGAGCTGCGCAAGTTTTTGAATGACTCGGTCACCGTCATCTGTGATGTCGGCTCGATTTATATTTGGATGGCGCGGTATTTTGAGTGTTGCGAGCCACGCCGACTTCTTTTTAGCAACGGGCAGCAAACCTTGGGAGTGGCATTGCCATGGGCGATCGCCACGTCGCTGGTTCGTCCCGGTGAAAAAATCGTGTCCATGTCGGGCGATGGCGGGTTTTTGTTTTCGGCGATGGAGTTGGAGACGGCCGTCCGCCTGAAGTGTCCGTTTGTCCACTTGGTTTGGCGGGATGGATCCTTTGACATGGTCAAGATTCAGCAACTGATGAAATACGGGCGGGAATCAGGGGTAGCTTTGGGCACGCCCGATTTGGTGCAGTTTGCGGAAAGTTTCGGAGCGGTGGGATTGAGGATCCACGGGCCGGAGGAAATCGTGCCGGTGTTAAAGCGGGCGATGGAAATCGATGGGCCCGTGTTGGTCGATGTGCCCGTTGATTATC
>CALFVM010000204.1 GCA_937928665.1 uncultured Candidatus Methylacidiphilales bacterium | reverse complement strand
AGTCGTTCGCGACCACTTTCCCGATCTCCTCCGCCAGATGGAAGCCGCGCAACCCCGCCTCCAAATCAAGCTTGTCGAAGCCGATTACCGCATGGCCACTGAGTTGATCGAACGGGCCGAAGTCGAACTCGCGGTCATTGTGCCCGAGGACAAACCCGCACCCGGCCTAAAGCTCCGGCCCCTGGCCAAACTGCCCCTCATCCTGCTGGCCCCTACCCTGGCACCTGCCCGACCGGTCGCCCGCCTCTTGGCCGAGGGCGCGGCCGGAAAGCATCGGCTCATCGCCCTGCCGCCCCACGAGCGTCTGCCCCGGCTTTTTTCCGCTGAACTTCGCCGCCGCGACCTCGTCTGGCCGGTCAGCCTGGAAGCCAGTTCCACCGAACTGGTCGCCCGCTACGTGCGTGCCGGTCTCGGCCTCGGCCTTGCCGCCGCCAACCCCGGTTTTCCTCTCCCGAAAGACATCCGCGCCATCCGCCTTCCCGGTTTCCCCCCGCTCCCCATCGCCGCCCTCTGGAAAGGAACCCTGACCCCCCTCGCGGCCCAGTTCCTGACCCTTCTGGAAACCCGTGCGAAATCCCTCTCCGACCATCGTTCATCCTGACCGAACCCCGGTTTACCGTTTTTGGGCCAGAGCAACAACCTGATCCAAGGTCAAAGGCTTCCCGTCAGGATGCGCCGTAAGACAAAGCGGGACACTCACCTTATGAGGTTTGGCCAGCGCGGAGCCTGCGGTCAGGTAAAACGGGCCTCGTTGCAGCGAGGCGACTCGTGCAGACGTCGCGCCCTTCTCCGTCAGCAGCTTTTGCACGAAATCAATCACCTGGGGCGCGTTGGCCCTTCCAAAATACTGGGTCGAAAATTGGGCGACCGCATTGTAGTCCAGATCCTTGGGATTCTGCGTGGCCACCACCAGACCCATCCCATACTTCCGCGCCTGAGCCGCCAGTCGCATCAGCGGCTTCTTGCAAACCGGTGAAGATTGACCCGGCAGAAAGTCCTTCGCTTCATCCAGCGCAAGCAACCCCGTGAGACCGCCCTGGCCGGACGACGGATGTAACCGCATCCAGGCAAACAACGATTCAGCCAAACCAGCGACAAAATCCTGCTGGCGGTCGAGCCCGGGCAAACCGGCAAAGTTAATCACGGAAATCCGAGTCCGACCCGAACGGAGTCCAAACAACTCCGCCCAGTCCACAAGACAATCGGTCCGATCCAACGCCGGACTCTGCGCCAGCATCGCCCGGATGGAACCCGCCAACGACTCAATCAGGGAACCGGCTTTGGGCAGACCGATGTCGATGGATTCCGGATCGGTCTCCAGCAGCTCCGTCAGGGAGGTCAGCGAGGCCGGGCGTTTCCGCTCCGCCATGGTGCGGAAGGCCTGGGCCAGGATGCCCCGCTTGTGCTGGGCCTGCGCGCTTTTCCCGGAAGCAATCCGGCTGGCCAACCGCTCCACCGCAGCCTCGACCGCCGCCTGCAAATCATCAGGATCGTTCCGTAAAGCGGCAAAATCAGGCAAATACGGAAGATGCAAGGGTCTGCCATCCGACCGGCCGGGAGTATAAATCACCACATCCACCGCTGACCGAAACTGCTTCCATTGGTCTTCATCCCCCGGCAGCCAGCCAGCGGGCGTCTGGTCCCAATCCAGTGCCATCTGCGCCAAGTCATTGCCCGGGTCCAGAACCACGCTCGATATTCCCGCCAGCCCTGCCTGCTCCAGAAGGCGTTTGACCAAAACCGTCTTGCCCCCACCGCTCCCGGCCCGAATGACGACATGCTGGCTTAGTTGGGTGACGGGCAACCGAACCGGGTCCGCAAACGCCGGTGCTCCGTCGCGGTAGCCCAGAATCACCGTTGTCTCGGGTCCCGGCTGTAGGCGTTGAACCCGATGGGCCGGGGTTTCCGGTCCGACTGGAACCGGTTCCCCTGTCTTCTCATGCGGAGCGGTGACCGGCTGAGTGGCCTCTTTCGGCAGTGCCTCCCGCAAAGCCTCCACCAATCGGTCGATCCCGACCGAAGTGGACAGAGGTTTCCGGGTCGCCAGCCATTCCTCGAAACCGGTCGGCGGCGCCTTCTTCCAGGCGAGAAGCACCGCAATGGTTCGCATCGTGGCCTCCGGCATTGAGATGAACTGCCCCTTGCGCTCCTCAAAAAGTCGAATGATCTGCCGGGATTTTGGTCCGGTAAACGCCAGCGGGCCATGCCGCAAAATGAACAGACGGCGATAGGGCAGGTCTCGGTCAATGCCCGATTCAATCATCGCCGCATTCAGGCGGGCAATGAAGGCAGTGGGCTGGATTTTTTCCAAGACCCGCAGACACACGTGAAACTCCCGGTCCCCCTCGTTGCGAAAGACCAGGCGAAGCCGGGCATGCAACGTGGGATAGGATCGCCCTCCGGCAAAGCTCGAATCGACGGTGAAATCGATCTCCCCAGGCAAGGACAATTCAAAGCGCAGCAGCGAAAGGGCGGGCACCAGGGAACGGCCCAGCCCATCCTCGCCCGCTTCCCCCACCATCGCTTCAATGTCCACGGAATGACAAGCCGCGGAAAACGAGGTGCTCAGCCGATCCCCCTCGACAACCGGTGGTGGTGGTGAGGGTGCCACCGCCTGTCCAAAAACCAGCAGCCGTTCTTTTTTCAGACAATCCAGCCGATGTCGCTCGGCCTTCTGCAAAATCTCCCGCGGGGTCAACGCCGCACACATGTCGGCAAAGGCTCCCTCAAACAACTCCAGGACCGGTTGTGATCCGGTCTCGGTCTGCAGCTCGGCCGCCGCCTGATCCACCCGCGCCCGAATGACACGCCGCACCCGGGCCGGGTCGGGCAGGTTGCGCAACTCGATGAGTTCCTCACGGAACCGGGCCTGAGCCGCCGGCCCGATGTGTCGCGCCAAAACCGTCCAATTGTCCCGCAAACAGGACAAGACCGTTAGGGTGCGCCGGGTGTGATCAGGGATGGACATCAAGCCGGCTCCAAGTGCTTTGAGAATCGCTTCCGCTTTGGCGTGAGCCTCGGTTTGGGCTTCACCCGGCTGCCGGTCGTGCAGCTGTTTTTGGGAGATGAGCGCGTCAAGTTGATCAAACGCGATCACGATGGGGCCAAAGGAGGCGCAGGCCGCCGTGACCACGCGCAAAAGCATCAACGCCTCGCACGGCTTGGTCGGCAGGCCGAGGATTTGGGCATCGGTTTGGTCCAGCTCAATTCCTTGGAGCCAGGCCATGGCCTGATCCCGCAAGACCGGATCCGGACCCGCCAGATAGAACAAGGCAAGGAGAACCGGCCCGCAGGCCACTCCTGGTTCATACGGAAAGCCGGGCAAACGCCGCGCCTCATTCAAGCGATGACGGATGGATGCCGGCTCCGCCTCGGTCGTGATTGCCCGGGAACACGCTTCATCGGAATCAAACAGGCTCCGCGTCAACCAATAGCGGAGAAGGCCCGCCTGGGTCCAGCCGGGGTGACTTTCCCGGACCAGCCCATTCATCAAGCCAAGCCTCAACGTGCTCCAGAACTCCAGCACGTCGGTGCAATCAATCAGGAAAAAGAAACCCATCCGGGTCTGCTGCACTTCCCTCCGCAAATGCCGCAGCAGGTGGGTCTTGCCCGCACCGGCCGATCCCACCATCACCCGCCCCAGAGGCGATTGTCGGTCCGCCTGCATGGCGTCGATCTCCGCGAGCATCTCACCGAGCGCCTCGGCGTGGACAAAGTGCTCCGCCTCCGGCCAGGCCTTCCACACATCATCGAGCCGCGTCACCCAATCGAAATCGCACCGGCGCAACAACTCCACGCTCATGACAAGCTCCGGAAAAGGTGGCGCGTCGTTCCACCCAAGTTGATGGCGGCTGACCTGTCTTCTTCGTCGAGGGCGAGAGGGTCATCAATCTGCCGCAGATCCGCCTGCCCGGCCATGACCAGGCCCAACAGACACAAGTTGAGAGTTTCCGGATCGACACCGGTTAACTCCGTCCGGAGATGCTTGAGCCGGACCTCGCAACCCGGCGATGCCGCGCTCAATTTAAGGTAGGCCTGCCGGATTCGTTCCGGCACCGCAGCAGATTCCTCTCCGGCCCGGGCCAGATGGGGCCCGTCGGCCAGATGCAGGGAAGCCAGGGATTCGCCCCGGTCGTGAAAACACTTTCCCACCAATGCGAAAAGTTTTTCCAGAAGCGGTGCCGCTGCTTTGCTTGCCGGAAGACGGATCGATTCGAAACCGTCCAGGCCGCCCCAGCCCTTGTCGGTTAGATTAAAAAAGGTTGCGCGCCCCTGTTTAACCCCCTCAATCCAACCCGCCTGGTTGAGCCCCTCTCGCTCTTCACGCGGAATGAGTTCGCTCTTTTTCGTTGGCCCAAAAAGAGCCAGCCGGAGAAGGATCACGTTTTGTTTGGGGGTTGTGCTCATGAAGTTTCAGGCGGTTTTACGTTGCAAAAATCGATAAACATCCCGGATTTTTCCCACCGCACTTTCCAGATCCCGGATGATCTCATCATGATCCAGCCGGAGGGTCACAAAGCCGCTCACCAGCAACTCGTAATCGCGGTGCCGGTCGGAAAAAAACGCCTTCCGCCCACTGTGAAAACTGTAACCGTCAACCTCGACCACCAAGCCTGTTTCGGCTTGGAAAAAATCCACACAAAACAAGCGACCATGCCGTGAATGAATCTGCACATTGGAGGCAAAGCACCCCGCCAGTTCTGCGTCGGCCTCCAACCTCTTGAAAAGCTTGTGCTCACCGGGACTCTGCGGGTGGGGCTGGCCCAATTGGAAAATCGAGACCGTGCAGCCTTTCTCGGCCTCCACCCCCATCACGGTTACTTCAGTGATAACCCCATGGCCGACAGAGTGTGCCCCCGCTTCAGGCACCACCCTCGCAATCCGAATCATGGAGTGGGCTTCCAGCCATTCCACAGCACGTTGCAGGTGAAGCGGTAACGCGGAGGAAACAATCACGACCTGGAAACCGGCGGGCACCAAGAGAGCCGTGAGTTGTTCCACCTGAACGGCCAGGGGAAACGAAGCGGGCAGTGGCGGACGCCCCACCCGAATCAGCTCCGAGGCACGCTGTTTCCAAACCTGCCCGGGTGCCTCAGGCAATCCGTCCGGAAACACCGCCAGGACCGATCGGGCCAGTGCCAGGGCAAACACCTCGCAGGCGTCCCGGCTCAACTGTTCGGGGCAAAGGCGGATTTCAATCACATGCTCCGCGTCCACTCCACCATCCCTGCAAGATTCATTCCTGCGGACAAGCCCGGACGCCCTGGCCAAAGAATTTGTCACGAAACCGGCACATCTTCCGCCCCCATTCCCGATGACAGATGGGTGCCCGCAACCCAGCCACCCCCTCACCCCGCCATCCTTTCCGGTTGAGTTTTTCCCACCCCTCCCGTTCAATCCGCGCATGAGCACCTCCGGCCGATCCCTTCGCATCCTCATGGTCGCTTCGGAGGCCGTCCCCTTCGCCAAAACCGGCGGCCTGGCGGATGTTATCGGCGCCCTGCCCCGGGCTTTGCGGGATCTGGGGCTGGAGGTGCGGGTGCTCATGCCTGCTTACGGCCAGGTGAAGCAGGGCAAAATCCCCCTGAAGGTGGCGGTGGAGGACCTGGAGGGGCACCTGGGCTGGCAGCCCCTGGCCTTCAATCTGCTCTCCCCCGCCGAAGGGGACCACCCCTTCTGGTTCGTGGAGCGGGACGAGTTTTTCGAGCGCAGCCAGCTCTACGGCACCCCCAAGGGGGATTATTTCGACAATCTGGAGCGCTTTGCCTTTTTCTGCTCCACCGTGCCCGCGGTCTGCCAGGCCATGGGCTTTCGGCCGGAGGTCATCCACTGCCATGACTGGCAGGCGGCCCTGGTGCCGGTTTATTTAAGGCACCGCTGGGGGGCCACCCCCCCGGCCGGCGCCAAGACCC
>CALFVM010000203.1 GCA_937928665.1 uncultured Candidatus Methylacidiphilales bacterium | reverse complement strand
TACAGACGGGCGAGGTGGGTGGGTCGTTTCGGGATTTGATGCGGTTTGAGGTGGACCGGACGCAAACGTTTTTTGATGCGGGTGCCAGATTGCCTTCGCGGTTACGGGGGAAGTTGAGGTTGGAGATCCGGCTGACCTGGTTGGGAGGTGTGGGGATTTTGAAAAAGATTCGGCGTTTGAACTACAACACGCTTGTCCACCGGCCGAGGTGGTCGAAATGGGAGCTGCCGCTCCTTTTGCTGCATGCCCTCTGGAAGCGGTAAAGGCGGAGGGATCGGGGCGCGGATCACGCGGGCGAGCGGGTCGAATCTGGCACTTTCGTTCATGTGTCTGACCCGGGAAAAGCGGGCGGCGATGTCGTCGTTCTACGCGTTTTGCCGGGTGGTCGATGATGTTTCGGATAATTGGGACTCGTCGCCGGAGGAGAAGCGGCGGGAGCTGGCGGGTTGGCGGGAGGAGATTAAGGCGTGTTATCTGGGGCAGCCGCGGACCGATCTGGGTCGGGAACTGGCGCAGGTGGTGCAGCGCTATCTGGTGCCGCCGGAGTTGTTGTTCGATATTTTGGACGGAGTGGGAATGGATGTGGAACCGGGGCGGTTTGCGACGTTTGACGAGCTGGCGGTCTATTGTTACCGGGTGGCGTCGGCGGTGGGGCTGGTGTCGATCAATATTTTTGAGTATCGCAATCCGGCGACCCGGGATTACGCGCATGCGCTGGGGATGGCCTTCCAGCTGACCAATATTCTGCGGGATGTGTTTTACGATCTGGCAGAGTACGGCCGGATTTATCTTCCGGCCGATGAGATGGCTGAGTATGGGGTGAGTGAAGAGGATCTCCGGGCAGGCCGGATGACGGAGGGGATGCGGGGCCTGTTCAAGTTGCAGGCGCACCGGGCGGAGCACTATTTTTCCAAGGCCCGGGCGTTGCTGCCGCCGGAGGACCGGTCAAATCTGGAGGCTGCGGAGATCATGACAGCGGTGTATCATGATCTGTTGGGGAAACTGGTCCGATCAGGGTTCAGTACGCCGCAGCGGACGGTGCGGCTGACGAAATGGGAAAAGATGCGGGCGGTGTTCCGGGCAAGGCGTGCGGTGAAACGTCCGGTGCTGATGTGTCGCCCGCCTGCGCGGGTGGTGGTGTTGGGTGCGGGTTATGCGGGGGTGGCGGCGGCGGTGGCTTTGTCGCGTGCAGGTCATCAGGTAGAGCTGTTGGAAGCCAAAGCCTACACAGGGGGACGGGCGCACAGTTTTCGGGAGGCGCGGACGGGTTTGGTTTTGGACAACGGGCAGCACATTTTCATGGGGTGTTACCACGCCTGTCTTGATTTATTGGAGCATCTGGGCGTGGAGGGGAAGCTGGACCGGCAGGGGGGGATGGAAGTGCCTTATCGGAGTGTGCGGGGCGGGGCGACGTCGCTGAAGGTGGGAGGGCTGCCGGCACCGCTGCATCTGGTGCAGGGACTTTGGGGTTTCGGGGAATTGAGTCACCGGGATCGGCTGGCGATTGGGTGGATGGGGCTGTGGTTGAAGCTGGCACCTGCGCCGATGCCGGCAACGACGGTAGCGGATTGGCTGGAGAGGTGCGGGCAGACTCCGGGGGCGGTGCGTGCGTTATGGGAGCCGCTTTGTCTGGCGGCACTGAATGAGCCCCCGGATTCGGCCAGTGCACGGTTGTTCCATGAGGTGCTGCGCCGGTCTCTTTTTGGGGGGCGGTCGGCCTCGGCGATTTACACGGCGCGGGTGGGGCTCTCCGAGGTGCTGTTGCCGGAAGCGGAACGATTTTTGCGGGCGACGGGTGGGGCGGTCCGTCTGGGGGAAGGAGCGAGGGCGTTGGCGTTCGATGGAGACCGGTTGGTGCGGGTAACGACGTCAAGCGGTCGGGAGATTGAGCCGGAGGCGGTGGTTTCATCGCTGCCTGCCGGTGCGCTGGCGGCACTTTTGCCGGAGGGTTGCGCGTTGCGGGAGCAGATTGCCGGGTTGCCGACGGCACCGATTTTGGGTGTTCATTTATTTACGGATCGTCCGTTGATTCGGGAACCGTTCGTGGGGATTCTGGATTCACCTCTGCACTGGCTGTTTGCGCGGCCCTTGCCGGAGGGAGCGTTTCCTGAACGAACCTATCACACCGCGTGCGTGAGCAGTGCCGCGTATGCGTGGGATAAGATGCCGGCGGGTGAACTGTTGGAGCGGCTGCGGGAAGAGATTGAGAAGGCGGTGCCGGAGGCCCGAGGGTATGAGGTTCGGCACCATGTGATTTATAAGTCTCGCGATGCGACTCCGGCGGCACGGCCCGAGGTGCAAGGCCGACGACCCGGAGCCAGGAGCGGATTTACCAATCTTTTTCTGGCGGGTGATTGGACCGATACGGGGTTGCCCGGGACGTTGGAGGGGGCGGTGTGGAGCGGGTTCCGCGCGGCGGAGGTTTTTGGGCAGAGCGGGTCAGGTTGAGGGGCCGGGTTTTCGAGCGACGAGGATGAGGCGTTGCCACCACCAGGTCCATTTTCCTTCGGGAGTTTGGGTGATGCGGAAGAGTTGGCGGGCGTCCTCCGGGGCTCCTGCGACGAGGGCGCGGACGGTTTCCCGGTGGGCAGGGGAGGTGTCGGCGGTGTGAAAGTACCACTCGAGGTCGGGTTGTTGGAGGGGGAAGATTTCGTGGTGAATGGTCGGGAGGCCCACGTGTCCGGTGAGGTGGATCCATTGGGAGGGGCGGATGAGGCGACCGTGGCTGGGATCGCGTAATGTTTCCACCTGATGGGCCCAGGCCTCGGCGATGGGATGGCCGTCTTCGACCGTGCCGTCAATCAGGAGAAGGCAACCGCCGGGTTTGAGAAGGCGGGCGGCTTCCATGGTGAAGGAGGCGGGGCAGGAAAAGTGATGGGCGGCGACGCGGCAGGCAAGGTGATCGAAGGTGGCATCAGGGAAGGGGAGGGACTCGGCTGGGGCAAGGATGAAGTCGGCGGGGAATCCGTCAGCGGCAGCGCGGGCGCGGGCCTGATCGAGCATGGCCGGGGCGATGTCGGCGAAGCTGATGCGAAGGCCAAGCCGACCGAAGAAGGCGCCGGTGTGGCCGGCTCCGCAGGCGAGGTCGAGGAGGTGCTGGCCAGCGTTGGGGCGGAGGTAAGGAAGGGCGCGGCGCAGGTCGGCGGTGTCGGCGAGGGGGTGGGTGTCGGCGTAGGCGGAGGCGCAGCGGTTGAAGTGGTCGGCGGCGGCGGACTGGAGGGGATTCAGTGGGGCAGGGTTCATGGACGGTGCTCAACTTGGGCAGGGTCGCGGCGGGGGGGCGGCTGGTCGGCGAAATCGATCTGGATGCGACTGGTGGGGAGGAGGGTGCCTTTGGCGCGCTGGAGGCGGGCGAGGGAGGTGTAGTAATCAGCGAGGGCGCGGAGTTCCCGGGTGCGACTTTCGGCGAGGTCCCTCTGGAGCTGGAGGACGATGAAGCTGGTGGTGGCACCTTCCTTGAGGCGTTCTTCTTCGGCTCGGACGGATTCGTCGGCGAAGATGCGGGCGGTGCGGGTGGTTTCGATTTGGGCCAGGTCGGTGGAGGCACGTTTGCTGAGGTTGTCGACTTCGAGAATGATCCGTTGTTCGAGGCGGCGGAGTTCAAGCAGGCTGCGGCGGGCTTCGAGGTGAGCGGTGGTGAGGCGGCCTTGTTCGGTGCGGTTGCCCCAGGGGATGTCCACGGTGAAGCCGACGAACCAATCGACGAAGTTCTGGTCAAAGAGATCGTTGATGCCTTCGTCGAAGTTGCGCCGGAGGCTGGCTTTGCCGACGTTGCCGAGGAGGTCAACCTGGGGAAGGGTCTGGTTCTGGCGGAAGCGAACGTTGATGTTCTGGGCGGCGAGCTGGGCGATGGCGGCCTGAAGGTCGTTCCGGTTTTGCAGGGCTTCCTGGAGGTCGGTCATGAGGGGCGGGGGCTGGCGGGGAGGGGCGACGATTTCGGTGGGAACGATGGTTTTCGGGAGCCAGGGGAGGAGATCGTCGGTGAGGAGTGCTTTGACGGCGTTTTCGGCTTCGCGGGCTTGTTGTTGGGCGGAGAGCAGGGCGGAGCGGCGGGTGCCGACCTCGGCGCGGGCCTGGGAGACGTCAAGGGGGGTCATGACGCCGAGATCGACGCGGGCCTGGTTGTCGGCGAGGAGTTTTTCGGCGAGGGCGAGGGATTGCTGTTTGGCCTCCGTATCTTTGAGGGCGAACATGAGGAAGTAGTAAGCCTCGTGGACGCGGAGGACCAGGGATTCGACTTCGTCGAGGAATTGGAACTGCGCCCGGCCGACGCCCTGGCGGGCGATCCGGATTTGGGCAAGGTTGGCTTCGCTTCCGGCGTTTTTGAGGAGGGGCTGGCGGACTTCGAGTCCGGCGAAGGTGTTGAACTCGTCCTCGAAGAGGTTGAACGTGTCCTGGTTGTTGGTGGTGCGGGCGAGGAGGCGGACGTCGGTGCCGAGGGCGGTGCGTTGGGAGACACCGATGTTCGCGTTGGTGGTGCGGCGTTCGATCTGGTTCGTGCGGTCGGCGGAGCGGGGGGAGGTGCGTTCGCCATAGCGAAAGCCGGTGTCGAAGCGCGGATCAAAGGGGCCCTGGGCTTGTTCGAGGTTGGCGGTGGCAAGGTCGGGGCCGACGGTTTGGACGGCGAGGTCGAGGTTGGAGGCAAGGGCGCGGGCGATGACGTCGGCAAGGGTGAGGGGGACAT
>CALFVM010000202.1 GCA_937928665.1 uncultured Candidatus Methylacidiphilales bacterium | reverse complement strand
AATTCAACACAATCGGCGGGTCCTCATTTCCACGCGGGTTCCAATTGTCACCGGGCAGAAGGGTATGGAGGAAGAAAAGGGCATCGGCACCCCGGCCCACGGGAATGTTCTCCACCGCCTCCTTTTCGTTCTGAATTTTATACCGCCGATTCTTCAGCATGACGGCACTTTCCAAAGGAGAGGTGGCGAAATCCCGGACCTCATACCGCACTCCGGCAAACGTCCGCTCCCCAACCGGAAAGGTGGAAAGATCGCGTTCCTTGATCGGAAAACCCTGATCCGCTTTGAGGTAAAGGTTGGAAAAACTTTCCAGAGACACCGGGTGATAGGTCAGATCCTGTCCCGCCACAATCGTGCGTCCGCCGACGAACGGCGTGCCCAAGTTCCGCAAGAGGGTGGAAACCACCTGCTTCTTTTTGGCCGCATTGGCCGGATTGCTCTCCTTTTCCGAAATCCGGTACTGATTCAAAATAAATCCGCCGCGTCCGATCGGATAGCGGACCAGACCGCCGATATTCAGCATCGGACGGACCCGCTCATCGAAGTCGGCGGGACGCCGGACCCGGACCCACAGGTTATCCACGCCAATGACATCAACGGTTCCCTTGGGCGTCCACTCAGCCAGTTCAATGGTCAATTTCTTCGCCCGGACCGGTTTGACCTCAAGGTCCTGCCGGTCCGTCCCGCTCAGTTCAAACTCCTGCACAGAAGCCGGATCCCCGTCAAAGGTCAGCCGCAGCTTGGTCACTTCATGATAGGTCCCGTTCGGCGCAATCGAAAAGCCGACGATCTCTTCTTCTCGCGGCAACTCGATGGTCCACTGCGTCGGGTCGCCCTTGTTCAAGTGAATGGAAAAAATCATCCGCCAGTGCGTGTCGGCCAAATAACCATTGACCATATTGAGCGGCCAGGTGTCATCGCCCGGCCCTTTGGTTCCCGGATCATTCCAATATTCGGGCCCGGGAAAGGTGGCAAACGGGGCGATGTCATCCAAATCAACGATAAAATCAAAAGCGTCATCCACGGGCCACTCGTCCCGGTTCCACACTTGTATCCGTTCCCCCGAAGACATCACCACGTCCTGAAGTCCCAACCCGGCAGTGAGTGGATCCCGACTTGGCGCGAACTGAACCCGCTCGCGGCGGAACGGGCGGAGAATGTGATCGTAACCAACCAAGCGGTTGAAGGATTCCAACCCCTCGGGGGTTAACCCCATGAACATGATCCAGCCCCCTTTTTCCGCAAACGCGCGCACCTCCTCGACCCGTTCGGCTAAGGTAGCCAGATGGGCCGGCGTGGCCTCCACGACCACAATCTCGGCCTGACCTCCCGTCACCGCCGCCACCGGATCGCCCGCCGATTCATAAGCCATTCCAAGGTCCGCCAGCATCCGGCCCAGCGGCCCCGCCGGGTCGGCCACCACGGCAGTAGGACGCCGGGGCAGGGCGTGAGAGGCCGTGACCTGCAGCAGATTATCAAACAAACGATCCGCCACCGGGTGCTGACCCAGCCGGTCACCCAGCGCAAATTGACTGACCACAATCACTCCTTCATTCACCGGACAAAGAGCCAGAACCGAACAGGCAAGCTGATCATCCGCGTGTGCCAAAGACCGCGCTCCGCTGGTCGCCTTCTTGTAGGCGTTTCGATAGACCACCCCGTCCCCAGGCCAGACGTGAAAATCACTGTCCTGCAACCCGTCGAATGCCGGGTGCCCGGTCTCCTGAATAAAGGCCACCCGCCCGACGTGCCGCGTCGTTTCGAAATTAGCCGGCACCGCCTGAAAATGAAGCGGATGGGCTTGATCCAGGACCAGGATTTTGTTCCCCGCCGCCGCCAGCGCCAGCCAACGCGGATCGGTCGCTTCCGCCGCGGAGACCGCATCCTTGCCCACCACCAGCAGACCAAACGTGTCCGGAATCTCAGCGAAGGCACTCACTGGCTTGAACGGAATGCCCCGCGACGTTAAGCGGTCCGCAACCGACCCATGTGGATCCCACACCAGCAAATCCCCCCGCAGTGCCGGTTTCGGCACGTCCGACGGCGGCAGAACCGACCAGGCCCGGGTGTCACGAAAAACCTCTTTGCCCCGGTGCCGGGCCGTCAGCACAAATTCAGCCGCCGTCCGGGTCGAAACTTCCGGCATGGTGAACGCCACTTGAAATGCCTCGCTCCCGCCCGGAGGGACTTGGAACGATCGACTCTCCCCGGCCACCTTCTGGCCGCCCACCAGCACCGCCCATTCCGCCTCGACCGGATCGGGCCAACGGGTTTCGTTGAAGACTTTCAGATCCCGCGTCACGTTCTGCTCCGACCCGAACGCACTGTCCCAATCCCGACAAAACACTGCCACCGGCTGGAACGAAACATAGTGACGCCCCCCGGTGAAATCAGGGCCGAACCAGTGGTGAAAGCCCGCAATGCCATACCACCGATACCCTTCGGTCAGCCAGCGGGCGATGATCCCGGCCGCAGGTTTCGCCTCGGTTTTACCGAGAAACGCGATTTCACCCCCAACCGCCGCAAACCCAGCCGGATTCCGACCAGGGAGAAACGCTGTTTCCGACATGAAAATCGGCTTCTTCTCCGCGTCCATCGGCCACGGGTTGCGCCCCCCGCCACTGTTCTGCACCGCCAATGATTTCTCAATCGTGTAAGCCTCATGCGGATATTCCCGGTCATTGACTTCAAAGTAATGGACGCCGTAGGTCGGCAGGGACTGGTCCCGGAGCGCATTACCGCCTCCAATCACGGCAGAACGGGTCGGATCTTTCACCGACAGTTCCTGCCACGCTTGCGTGAAATAGGGCTCGACGATATCGAGTTTTCCCAGGTTCCGGGCGTTGATGTAGATAATCTCGTTGTCCAGTTCCCAAATAAAAACCGCCGGGGAGTTCCGCATCCGGTCCACCCGGTTGTGCATCTGCCGAATCCAGTTCTTCATCAGGGTCGCGTTCGGCTTGTCTTTCTCCCCAAACCCATAGCTGGCGTGCTGCCCGTCAAAGCTCCCCACATGCAGCCGCGTCGGCATACCCACTTCATCCAGCCACGCAATCGCCTCGTCCATCCGCATCCCGGCAAAGTTCCACTGAAAGCGGTGCCGGAACATGGTCAGGCCTTTTTCTTCCCAATCTTTCCGGATGGCCGCCAAATCAGCACCCGCCTTGGGCTCGTAGTTGGCCAAATCGGACCGAAGCTGTTGCCGGATTCCGTTCAAATAAAACTGGTTGCCCCGGACCTGCCACTCCCGAAAACCAAACCGCTCGGCCCGCGTATCCGCAACTTTGCCGTTCACAGACACCTCCACCGTCAACCGGTAAAGCTGGGGATCATCCGGCCACCACAGCTTCCCGTTTTCCGGCCAGGCCATCGCCAGATCGACCTTTTGTTCCCCACTTGCAGGGATCTCCACCGGTGTTTTGGGAATAGAAAGCAGCGGCTCCCCTCCCGCAACCGGCTCCACCCGCGCCACCACTTCCGCACGCACGGGCCCCGAGGTCGGATTAGCCACGGTGAGCTGGGCGGTGATCTGTTTCCGTTCAACCGACGTCATGATGATCGTGTCCCGGACGTAAACCGGACCGGCCGACGCCCTCAAGGAGGCTCCGGCCAGGATCCCCGTCTCATCCGCACCTTTGACCGGATAATCAAGGCGCATCGTCGTCCCCTGATTCTCCCGGAACAGGGACATCGGGATGTAGCCGGTCTGCCGCACACTGCGCCCTTCATTGTCCGGGCGCAGCGCGTAGAACGGATCTTTGAAGACAAGGA
>CALFVM010000201.1 GCA_937928665.1 uncultured Candidatus Methylacidiphilales bacterium | reverse complement strand
GGGATCGAGGCAAGCTGTCCATGATCGCTCGGTTCTCACCCTCCGCTCGATGAACCTCTTCCGCACCCTAGCCGAAAAGCTTCTATCGATCTCCGGGATTTATTCCCTTTTCCAGTCCCTCATCAGGAAGCCTGGAGATGTCGAACAATTCGTGAGTGACTGGTTGCAGCCACGTCCTGGCATGAGAATCCTCGATCTTGGATGCGGTCCCGGAGATCTCTTTCCACTCCTCCAGCCCTTCGGGGTTGTCTATTGCGGCGTGGACTTTAACCCCGCCTATATCGCCACGGCGCGCACGCGTTACCCTGAGGCCAAATGGGAAGTCGCCGACGTTTCCCATCCACTACCCGCTCCGGAACATTCCTTTAACCTCGTTGTCGCCAAAGCCATCCTCCATCACCTCGACGACGCCGAAGCCGGGCAACTCCTTGACACCGCCTCTCGTGCCCTCACTCCCGGAGGCGTTCTGGTAACGGTCGATCCAGCGGTTTACCCCGGTCAGCCGCTGATCGCCCGGCTCCTCATCAAAGCCGATCGCGGACGCCATGTACGGACCCCGGAAGGCTACCTCAACCTTTTTCACCAAACTAACCAGTGGAAGATTCTCGATACCTGGCTGACCCACGATCGGCTTCGGCTCCCTTACTCCCACTTCCATCTCCGGGGTGCCTCCCTTGTCAATTCGGAACCGGATCCATAACCTCCCGGCATGACCGCACGGGAAACGTCACCGCCAGACGGGATCAAGCAGTGCTCCTTTTGGCGGTGGTGGAGTGCTGCCACCGCCCTCCTGGCCGCCTTGGCCATTGGTCCCTCTTTTCGGTTTTGGTTTCATGCCGCGCCCCACGCCACCCCGCACGAGTTTGATTGGTTCGCCGGACTCCTTCCCGGTTCCGGCCCACTTCTCCTGGGCAAATGCATCTTTGCCTTATGTTTCCTTGCGCTCGGCATTCTGTTTGTCGTGGCGGCCCGGCGAATCCAAACCCACCCACCGGCCTCACTCCGCTCTCTAATCCTTGCCTTGCTGGCTCCGTGGATCGTTTACGCCCTGGGTTGGCCACTCATCAGCCCCGATGTGTTTTACTACCTGGCCAAGGGAACGCTCCAAAGCAACTATGGCCTCGACCCTTTCCTTCACTCGATTGCTGACGTTCCCGGCTTCACCAGCGACCCGATCCTTAACAATGTCTATCGCGGGTTTGTCCATCAGGCCGGCAACTACGGTCCGGTGTTTCAGGCCATCTGCGCTGCCATCACCTGGTCTGTTGGAGGTTCCCTCCATCTCTCCCTCCTCCTCTTCAAAGTTCTCTGCGCCGTTTGCTTGATTGGTTCCGCCTTTGTCGTCTCCCGCCTTCTGCATCTTGAACGCGGCCCTTCCCTGGAATCTTTCTTTCTGGTCACCGGCAGCCCTCTCCTCCTCTTCACTTTTCTGACCTGCGCCCATAACGACGCTCTAATTGCCCTAGGTCTTGCCTGTGCCCTCGTGGCTGCGCAACGACGCCGTCCTTTCCTCTGCGGCCTCCTTCTCGGCACCATCCTCGCCATCAAAGTCATCACCCTCATCGTGAGTCCTTTCTTTGGCCTCTTCTTTCTCAAGAACTCGAATCGCCCGTGGCGCGATGCGGTTTTCATCATTGCCGGATTCTTTCTGACCGCGGTTTCCTCCCACCTTGTCTACCCTGGTTCATGGCAACTGATGTCAGACTTCGCCATGACCGGCTTCAGTTCCGCCCGCAACAGTCTTACCGTCCTCCTCCTCTTCGTTGTGGATGCGGATGTCGCCCGCGGCTTCGCGACTGCCCGATCTCTCCAGCAATTCTCCTACATTCTCCTCTGGCTGGGTCTGGCCCTCTATTGGACGAGGTCTCCACGCTTCTCCATATCCGACCTCTGTCTTGCTTGTGCCGCCGCCTTTGTCCTTTACCTGACCATTGCCGCCCAGATCGTGGTCGAATGGTACCTGCTCTGGCCTTGGCTCTTTCTCGTCATCGCACCCGGACCCGCCACCCGCCTCTGGATCGGGAGCCTGAGCATTTTTTACCTCCCCGCCGCCATGTTTACCATCCAGACCCCGGTTATTCTTTCCCTGGCGGCCAATCTCATGTCCTATCTGCTTCTCTTTTCCGCCTCCATTTTCCTCTTTTTACGCCGCGAACTTGTCCCACGAATCCCCCGCGAAAATGCATCTTCCCCGTTGGTCGGCAACATGGAAGGATAGTGCATGCCTCAGACCGTCTCGGTCGTCATTCCCGTTTTTCGGTCGGCCAAGAGCCTGCCGCTGTTGGTGCCCCGACTGATTGACGTTCTTCGTCAAACTGAGCGCATTCCGCAAATTATCCTCATTGACGATTGCAGTCCAGACGACACCTGGCAGGTCTGTCTTGATCTCAAAAAACAATTCCCGACGGGATTAAAGATCGCCCGCCTTCTTACCAATCGCGGCCAACACAACGCCATCCTCTGCGGTTTTTACCTCGCCACCGGCTCGGTCGTTGTCACGATGGACGATGACTTGGAAAATCCTCCGGAGGAAGTTCCCAAACTGATCGCGGCCGTGGAACGGGGCTACGACCTCGTCATCGCCGAGTACCAAGACGACTCCAAGTCGGCTCGCCAGGCGTGGCGCGCCGGGGGCAGTGATCTGATTAATGGTCTGCTACGCTGGATCTTTCATCTGCCTTCCGACTTTCACCTCACGAGCTTCCGCGCTGCCAACGCTGCGGTGGTCCGCGAAGCCTCCCGAATGGGCGGGGTGTTCCCCTACATCACCGCCATGCTCCTCTGCCATAGTTCCAACCAGTGCAACGTTCCTGTCCGGCACGAGCCTCGAGCGTTTGGTCGTTCGAATTACAACCTTCGCCGCAGCCTCTCCCTGGCCTTCAATCTGCTTCTCAACTATTCATCGCTCCCCCTCTACGCGATTGGCTTTTTCTGCGCCACCACTTTCCTTGCCTCCCTCAGCATGGGCACCCTCATCTTCATCACCGCCCTTATGGAGCGGGCCTACATTCCCGGCTGGGCCAGCCTTATGGTGGTCACCACGTTTCTTAACTCTGTCGTTCTCCTCTCTCTTCTCATTTTCGGGCTCTATCTCATCCGCATCAATCAACAGCTCTCCCGCACCAAAGTTCGTTACACCATCTCCGAACTGCATGAATGAGCCACCCGCCATCCTCATTCTGGCCGCATCCCTGTATCAAATTCCTTTCATCCAACGAGCCCGCGAACTTGGCTTTCGCGTCGTCACGCTCGACAACCGGCCGGATAATCCGGGCCATCGCCTCGCCGACACTTCCATTTGCGCCTCCACCACCGATCCAGCCGCCGTCCTCGCAGCCGCCCGTGCGGAGAAGGTTTCTGCCATCCTCGCACCCTGCACAGATGTCGCCCTTCCCTCAGCGGCCCGCGCCGCCGCCGATCTTGGGCTTCCTTTCCCTTCGCCTCCGGCTGTGGATACGCTGACATCCAAGGCCGCTTTCCGCCGGTTTCAGCAATCCCGACAGCTTCCTCATCCCGACTTCGTGGAGGTTCGTTCTGGAAAGCCTCTTCCTGTCTGGCCGACATGGCCCGCCCTAGTTAAACCCGACCGGGCATCCGGTGCCAAGGGAATGCGAATGGTCACGGATTTGGACGACTTAAAAGAAGCCTGCTGCTATGCCGCCCCAGTCAGCCTCAACGGAACTGTGGTGATTGAAGCTTTCCTTCCCGGCAAACAGACAACCTTGGAAGGGATTTGGGACGGGCAGAGGTGGATCGCCTCGTGGCTTTTTGATCGGGTGGTGGCTCCGCCCCCCTACACCACCACCATGGGCCACAATTACCCCTCCTGCCAGCCGACATCCCTCGCCGACAAAGCCCGACAAGCAGTCGCTGCCATCCTGACTCACTTTGCGATCCCGCCGACCTTTGTGGACGCTGACCTTGTTTTCACCCCGGAAGGTCCCATTATCCTGGAAATGGCACCCCGCGTCGGCGGCAATTCCATTACAAGATTTCTTGCGGCTCTGGCTGGTGTCGATGTCCCTGACCTCACCATCCGTCTGGCTACGGGTCAGTCACTCCCATCCCTTCCGGCTCCACCTTTCCCTGCCGGAGCCCTTCGCCTCCTCGGCAGCGCGACCCCGGGTATCCTCTACTACGAACCGGACGCAGTCGCTCACTGGCGCAAACAATCCGGCGTCGCCGTTCTGGACATTGATCTTCCCCCTCACACGCCAGTTCCGGTCATGACCGACAGCCGGAATCGACTCGGCGAAATCATCACCACTGGTCCCGATCTAGAAACGGCGGTATCTCGAATTGATCAAATCCTTCGCAACATTCAATGGGAGGTTTCTTCATGAAAATGGATTTGCTCTCTCAAATCCGCGCCCGCGTTAACCGCACCGAAGTTTATTCCAAACCTGATTTCTGGGATGCCAAGGCCGCTCACTTCGATGGCACCTCCATCTCCATGTGGGCCAATCCCCATCTTAATTTGCGGTACCACGCCGAGCAGTGCGCCTTTCTCGACTCTGCCCTGCCTGATCTTCAGGGAAAGCGTGTGCTGGAACTTGGCTGTGGCACCGGACGTTTTTCCCACGAACTGGCACGACGCGGTGCCCAGGTGACTGGAATTGATTTTTCCCCTCTCACCCTTGAGGTGGCCCGCAAAAACGCCCTCGAGCCGAGTATCCAGTTCGTCCAGGGTTCCATCTTTGAACCACCCGTGACTGGGCCTTTTGATGTGGCTGTTTCCGTGGCCACCATCACGTTAGCTTGTCGGAATACCCGTGAAGTCCACACCACGCTCCGTGCCCTGCATCAGCGCCTCGCACCCGACGGCCAGGCTCTTTTCCTCGAACCCCTTCATAACGGTCCGCTCCGCCGCACCCTCCGCATGAGTGGGCGCGACTTCATCGCGACACTTGAAAGCACCGGCTTCATCTGTCATCGGGCCGAGCCCCTCCACTTTTGGCCCACTCGTGTTCTGCTGTCCTATATTCGATGGAACGGTGCTCTCACCAACTGGGGAGCCTCTTTCGGGGAGGCCTGCCTGGCCCGCTTCCGCCACCCCAGCTTGGGAGACTACCACGGGATCCTGGCCACCAGTCGGCCTGATGCAGAGAGATCCAGCTGATGAAACCTGCTGCTATTCCCTTCAACCGGCCCACGATTGTGAGCCGGGAACTCCACTATATGTCACGCGCCATCCTCGCCGGCCACGCTTCCGGCGACGGGCCGTTTTCCGCGCAGTGTCAAGAGCTTCTCCAATCTCTGACGGGGGCCCGGCACGTTCTCCTCACCCCTTCCTGCACCGATGCCCTAGAAATGTGCGCCCTGCTGCTCGATTTACAGCCCGGTGATGAAGTGATCATGCCGTCCTTCTCCTTCGTCTCCACGGCCAACGCCTTCGTTCTCCACGGAGCCAAACCGGTCTTTGTGGATGTGCGCCCGGACACCTTCAATCTTGATGAAAGCCTCGTCCCCGCCGCCATCTCCCCGCGCACCCGCGCCATCGTCGCCGTGCACTACGGCGGCATCGCTTGTGATTTGGACGCACTCCTGTCCATCGCCCGTGCCCACAGCCTTGTCCTGATCGAAGACAACGCCCACGGCCTCCTCGGAACCTATCGGGGGCGACCCCTCGGCTCTTTTGGCGACATGGCCACCCTGAGCTTTCACGAAACCAAAAACTTCACCTGCGGCGAGGGCGGTGCCCTTCTCCTTAACCACAACCGGCTGCTTGAACGAGCTGAAATCCTTCGGGACAAAGGCACCAACCGGAAGCGGTTCTTCCGGGGACAGGTGGACAAGTACAGTTGGGTTGATCTCGGTTCGAGCTTCGCCCTGGCCGACCTGCTTGCCGCTTTCCTGCTTGCCCAGCTTGAAAGCAGGGACCTTGTCCAAGCCCGACGCCAAACCATCTGGGACAGCTACCGCTCCCATCTGCAACCCTGGGCGGAGCACCAGGGCATTATCTTGCCGACGATCCCGAATAATTGCGACCCAGCCTGGCATCTCTTCTACCTGGTTCTTCCCAGCCTGCAGGCACGTTCCCGGTTCATTGCCCATCTCCGCACCCGAGATATCCTCGCCGTCTTCCACTATCAGCCGTTGCATGACTCCGAAATGGCGCACACGCTCGGTCTGCCCAACCAACCCGACCTGCCCCAAACCCGTCGGGCTGCCGATTGTCTGGTCCGTCTCCCATTTTTCACCGACATGACTGAGGATGAACTTGACCGGGTGATTGAGGCCTGCCTTTCCTTCACGCTTTGATCCATTCTCACCAGAAATCCGCCGTGGACCTCCCCCGCTTCACCTTCGGCGTCGGTGACCGCTTCGGTTTTGAAGCCGAAGCCCAACTCGCCGCCATTCAATCAATCGCCGTCTCGGGCACTTTGGTGCATCCCATCTGGAACAAATCCAACCGGGAACATACCCTCATCGGCAGCGAGCCTGCGCAGGTCCGCGCCTGCGCTGATGCCGCCACCGCTGCTCTGGGCTGGACCCACCCTTACTTCGTCGATGCCGACCACATCAACCTGACCACGGTGGACCGTTTTCTCGAACCCTCCGACTTCTTCACCCTGGACGTGGCCGATCAAATCGGCCGAACGCCTGACCGGTCTGAGGTCGATGGATTCATCGCTGACCTCCGCCCGCGCTTCGGGCCCATTGCCATTCCCGGGCTGACGGAACCCCTTGTTCTCGGCGCGGAGGGTGCGACCGAAGCTGCGGCGAAGTTCCTTTCCGCGGCACAAGAGGCCGGGCGCATCCACCGCCATATCGCCTCCCGCAAAGGAGAAAACGGTTACGTTGCCGAAGTCTCCATGGACGAAACGGACCAGCCCCAGTCGCCCGCCGAACTCCTCTATATCCTGGCTATGCTGGCGCGCGAGGGTGTCCCTGTCCGAACCATTGCGCCCAAGTTCTTCGGACGTTTCAACAAAGGGGTCGATTACGTCGGCGACCTCGACCGCTTCGCCCGCGAGTTTGAAGACGACCTCTGCGTGTTGGCCTGGGCGGTGCGGGAGTTTAACCTGCCCGCCGGACTCAAACTCAGCGTCCATTCTGGCAGCGATAAGTTCTCCCTCTACCCTGTCATCCGCCGCCTCATCCAGCAACACGGTGCCGGACTCCACCTCAAAACCGCTGGCACTACCTGGCTGGAAGAAGTCATCGGCTTGGCCGAAGCTGGAGGCGAAGGTCTGGCCATTGCACATGATCTTTACGCCCAGGCTCTCCAGCACTTCGACGAACTGACCGCTCCCTACGCCACCGTTATCGATGTGCGGCGCGACCGCCTGCCCACCCTGGCGGAAGTCGCCAGGTGGGACGGCCTGGCCTATGCTGCCGCCCTCCGCCACGAACCGGGCCATCCAGGGTTTAATCCCGACTTCCGCCAGCTCCTCCATGTCTCCTTCAAGCTTGCGGCCAGAATGGGCTCACGCTTCACGGATGCCCTGCGCGAGTTCCGCGAACCCGTCGCCCGCAACGTCACCTACAACCTCCTCGAACGCCACCTCCGCCCCCTCTTTGGCTGATTTCAGCCGAACGCCTACGCCGACGGACAACAGCATCAACTCGCCCGGAGTTGTTGGATCAGCGACTCTGCGGCTTGCCGTCCGCTCGAAAGTGCCCCGTGAACTGTGGCGGGATGGTCCAACGAACAGGCTTCCCCGGCAAAAATCAGGCGCGGCGACACTGGGCTGACCAGCGTGCGCCGGTCCTGGGGGGAACTTCCCGGTGCATAGGATGAATATGACCCGCCCGCAAACGGGTCACTGGCCCAGCGGGTGGCCACCACCTGCGTCGGTGCGGGCAGCGACTTGCCGAACATCGACCGCAACACCCGCATAGCCGATTCCGCGAGGTCTCGATCGGACAGTTTCTCAGCCTGTTTCCCAATGGCACCCGCGTTGAAACCCAGGAGCACAGGTTGCCCGTTGACTGGAGCAAAGTTCACCCACTCCTCCCACCAGCCATCCCCGACAAACCCAAACAAATGCGGCTCCTTCGGCCAGGCAATCCGAGGGAAACGTAAAAACAGTTTGTTCAACGTTCCGAACCCCAAACGCCCAATCGCTTGTCGGTGTCCCGAAGGAAGTTCCGGCGCGAAAGCAACCTTGCCTGATTGAAGAACACCCAAGGGCAGTGTCACGATGGCGGCCTCACCGGTTATGGGACCCTGACTCGTTTCGACCGTGACCTGCTGCCCCTCCCAGGCAATCTTTTTCACCACATGGTCCAAGCGCACATCCTCTGGCGTTCCCAGAGCACCCAGAAGCTGCCGATACCCACCGGGAATGAGCAAATCACCACCCGCCTGCTCGCTTCCCTCGTCATAGAAGCGCAGGGATAACGCGTTCGGGTCTGCGGCATACTCATGAACGATCTGCGAGTTGACCGCATACCGCAGCCCAACCCGCCGGAACCCATCCATCTTACTCAGTTCCGCATCCACCACTGTGCTCAAGGCCGTGGCGGGCGATGCCTTGCCTTGCGCACGGACAATGATCTTCTGCAAATTTTCGAAATCCCGGTCAATGGAGGCACTCGCCGCGTCATCCACCTCTCCGGAGGCCGAATACCTCCACTGATTCTCGTAATCAAAAGCGAATGTCCCCGCCTTGGACCCCTGCACCAAAGCCATCAGCGGATTGCCCTTGCGCCCGTGAATCCAACTCGCTCCCAGATCAAACCCGTTGGCATCCGTCCAAACCCTCCCGCCCAACCGGTTCCGCGCTTCGAGAATCACCGTTGAAAACCCTGCCGCCCGCAAACGTTCACTGGCGGCCAAGCCAGAGATTCCTCCACCAACGATCAAGATACGGCGGGCCGAAGATGCTCCCTGGGCCAAGCTTGAAGAGCTCCAACCCATAACAAGGGCGGACAACCCAGCCAGCCGTAAAAAATACCGCCGACCGTGTTTTCCCATAGGTTCGCGTGTTTCCGGGTTCATGAAAAATGGTTGCGTTCACAAGCGATAAACGTAGCCCCGAGACTTTCAAGGGTATTTGATCCCGTTCCACCCGGAGGCAGGGCGCCCTTCCGCAAGAAGGCGTGAGGGCCCATTTTTCCGGTTTTACCTGAAACCTTTTTTCATCATCCAGACTGCCTCTCGCTTCCGGTTTGCCTTTGCGTAAAAGTCCTCATATTCCTTCGAAATGAACGTGATCCGGGTGCTCGTATTTCTGGTTCTGGGCGGCGTAACAGCTTCCGCTCAGGAAATTCTTCTCGGCCAAGGCACTCCCGTGCGCGACACCGATTTTCTTGTCCGGGTTGATCAATTACTCGAAACAGCCGGGCATGAATATTCAGCGTCGATCTCCTATGTCGGAGCCGCCAACGCCAAGCGCCTCAACGACCTGGGTAACGTCACCGAAATTAACTCCAGCATTTACTACGCCTCCACCTTCCCGGTTGCAAAGAACGCTGCCGTCCGTGCCGGGGTCGCCTGGGATCGGTTCTCCTTTGGCCTGCCGAACGCACCCGCGTTTATCCCCAACACCCTTCAATCCGTCGCCTTGGTTCTCGGCAGTGACATCCAACTCTCCGAAAAGTGGCTCATCCGGGCGGAGATCCAACCGGGCATTTACAGCGATTTTGAAGACATCACCTTCGATGACGTCAACGCTCTCTTCATCCTCGGCGGCACCTACATCGTCAACCCCGACCTCCAATGGTTCTTCGGCGTTTCGGTCGATCCCCGCCGCCGACTACCCGTCTTTCCCGGTGCCGGCGTCCGCTGGAAATTCCACCGCCAATGGACCCTCATGGCCCTCTTCCCCAAGCCCCGTCTCGAATATGCGCCGACGGACCAGTGGACCCTCTTCGTCGGCGGGGAAGCCAAAGGCGGAACCTACACCGTCAGCGAAACACTCGGCACCCGCAACGGACTTCCCTCCCTGAATAACGATCCCGTCGAATATGTCGAGTTCCGCACAGGCGGCGGCGTCTCCTACAAATTCTCACCTGCCCTGACTGCCGAAATCGAAGGCGGGTACGTCCCCTACCGCAAGTGGGAATACTCCCGCGCTGGGGAATCCATCAAGGCCGAAGGAGCTCCCTACGTCCAGTTCTCCGTCTCGGGCAGGTTCTAAATCCCCCGAAGGCCCAAAGCTCGCCGCTCGCCTGGTCACCGGATCATCGACCCGACAGCCAGACGGCCAGACGTACCTCCTCTCAACCGGAACCCACCGGCCTGCGGGCTGATTGCCGCAGGTAACCAAGCCAGATCAACACCGCACCAACCGCCGAAGCCGCTGTCATCCACGCCAGACCCAACACGATCTGCCCGTAAGTCGCCCCCGCGTTCAACAGCCAGCCCGCCGCAAACGGCCCCAATGCTGAACTGATCACTCCGGCCGCATTTCCCGTGCCCCGCACCTCCCCAATCTGCCGGGCTCCATACACCTCCGCCAACATGGCGGTCACCACCGGTCCCATCCCAAAAAAAATCCCCAACCCGACATAAAACCCCAGCAACCCCATCGGCCCCGGAACCAAGGCGTAACTCCAAATCGCCCCGAGGATCGGCAGGAATCCCCACGCAAACAAGCAACGACCACCCCAGCGATCTATTGCCGGACCAATCCCCAGCGACACCCCAGCCCGCACCAGCGCAAAAATCGAAAAACTCGTCGCCACCCAACCTACTTCCACGCCACGCTCCGCTGCAATCGGCAACTGATAAAGCAACACAATCGTTCCTAAAAACGGCCCAGTCAGCCCCGTCACCACGGTCACCCAAATAAAAAAAGGATCCCGAAACCACACAAAACGGCCACCCTCCACCTTGTCCACCGGCACCAGCGGTGGCGCGTCCCCGCGCAAAGGTCGCGACGTCAGCCAGCGACCCGGCCCGGCGACCACCGCCACCAGCACCACGGCCAACCCAAACAGGAACCCTCTCCATCCCAACAGCATCGACAACCCAAGCACCGTCCCCGGCAGAATCACCTCACCCAACGGAAATCCCAAAGAGGCCACCGACAGAGCCATCCCCCGCCTCCGGGAGAAATAACGCGCCATCGCCGAGGTCGAAACCAATCCCATGCCCCCCTGACCGGAAAACCGAACCAGAAAAAAACCGAGGAACAACACCACCGGGTGCGGACACCACGCCATCAAACTCAAACCCGCCGCCAAAGCCAACCCCAGCGGGGCAAACGTCGCCGCCTCCCCCGCCCCGTCCAGCCACCTGCCCAGTCGCACCAGCAAAAGCCCGGAGATCAGCGTGGCGACTGCATACCCGGTTCCGAAATCCCCCACAGTGATTCCCGCCCGGGCAGACACTGGCTCCAGAAATAGAGAGATGAAGTAGGTCTGACCAAAGCTCGACAAAAACGCGGCCAAGAGCCCAAACCCCAGTGCCCGCCGAAACTCCCACAGAAATCCTGCCCATCCCTTCAAGCCGCCCTTTCTATAGGCCTTCGCGCCGGGGGCAATCTCACCTTTCAGGTTGAACGCCCCGGGTTCTCCATTACTCTCTTTCCGTGGCCGCTTGGGAACTACCTTCCTTTTCGCGGGATCGCGAGCCGATCACCTACCTCGGCGGTGTCGCGATCCATCTGACCACACTCCTCGCCATCACCCACTTCCTCGCCCTTCTTGTCTGCACCGCCGTCATCATGGCCGGGCAGGATAACTGGCTGACCCGCCTTACCCTGACCACGGACTGGAGCGGCCTGACCCAACCATGGACCCTCCTGACCTTCCCCCTTATCCACGACATCCGCTTCGAGGGACTTTTCTTTGTCGTTGAAATCCTCATTTTCCTCTGGCTCGGCCGGGATGTGGAAAGCTTCGTTGGCCGGACAGCCTTCGCGCTCACCTACCTCACCCTGATCCTTGCTCCCGCCCTTCTCCTTATTGCCTGTCAGCCGTTAGGCCTCCGACCGACCATTCTCCAGGGTTCCCAAAGCATTCATTTTGGCATCTTCATCGCCTTCGTCACCATCTACCCGAACGCCACCTTCTTCTTCGGCCTCATCGCCAAATGGCTGGCCGCCATCTTCCTCACCGTCTACTCCCTCCTCTACCTGGCCAACGCCAACTATCCCTCCCTCGTTTACCTCTGGGCCTGCTCCGCCACCGGCTTCCTCGCCATGCGGGCCTGCGGCGTCGGTTCCTCCGTCAACTGGCTCGAACGCTTCGGTCAATGGCGCGAAGAACGCCGGGAACAAAAAATTGCCGCCCGTGCGGAACAATTTCAACGCGCCCATGAGGAGCTCCAGCACTCAGTTGACACCATCCTTGATAAAATCGCCGCCAACGGAATTGACAGCCTCTCCAAAGCGGAGCGGAAGGCTCTCGAAAGTGCCCGGCTCCAACTCCTCGAACAGGAGAAAAACGGGCCTCCCCGTCGCCGTCGTTGAGAACGCGCTCATGCCTGTTCTTTCCCCACCCCCGTCTGTCCACCTGGATTGGGCCTCCTGGATCCCCCGAGAACGTGGGGTTCTCCTCTTCATCCGGGACGGTTCCCGCATCCTCCTGATCGAAAAAAAACGCGGCCTCGGTGCCGGTAAAGTCAACGGACCCGGCGGCCGCATCGACCCAGGCGAAACCCCCGCCGAAGCCGCCGTCCGCGAAACCCGGGAAGAGGTCGGCATCACTCCCACCGACATCCGCGAAATCGGCCGACTCAACTTCCACTTCCTCGACGGCTACTCGCTCCACTGCACGGTCTTCACCGCCACCTCGTGGACCGGGGAATTGATCGAAACCGACGAAGCCACCCCCTTTTGGGCGTCCTGCAATGCCGTCCCCTTCGACCGGATGTGGTCCGACGACATCCACTGGTTCCCGGCCATGCTCGCAAGTCGCCCCTTCGACGGCTGGTTTGTCTTCGACGGGGACCGAATGCTTGAGCACCACCTCGTTACCTCGGAAACCCCTTGACCGAGGCCGGGAACCCAGGCAGCCTCTTCGACCCGAAAGATAAAGGAATCTGTTATGCGCGATCACGTCATCCTCGAATGCACCGAAGCCAAAGCCGAAGGCAAGCCGGTGTCCCGCTACTTCACCTCCCGAAACAAAAAACTTCAGCAGGGCCGTTTGGAAGCCAAAAAATACAACCCTTTCCTTCGCCGCCACACCTTGCATCGGGAAACCAAATAACCTTCACCGGGCCGGAAACAGGCTCGGCCCATCGGCCCACTCCACCGGCAGCCGCTCCTCCGTGCCCCCGGCACCGGCCAAAAGGATTTCTGCCGCCCGCTGACCAAGGCGATCCCAGGGAATCCGAACAGTGGCCAGCCTTGGTTCCCACCCGGCACCTCGTGAAATACCTCCACAGCCGACAACGGCGATCTGCCCCCGGCACCCCACTTCTCCAAGGCCCCTCCAGACACCCCATGCCACCTGATCCCCGGCACACACAATCGCCGTAATCCGGTTCGGGCCACTCAGCAACTCTGCCACGGCGGCCCTTCCGTCCTCCGCCGATTCCGGATCGGAAAACACCGTGTGGACCGACGGAAATCCGGCACCTTCCGCCGCCGCCATCACCCCCTGGAAATGCTCCGCCCACGCACTGCCTGAAACACGGCCGGCCACGTAACCAAGATTACGATGCCCCCGGGAGGCCACCCCTTCCACCGCCAGACGTCCCGCCCCTGCCCAGTCTGCCGCCACCCGCCCCACATTCGCGTATTGGGAAGCCGTGGCCGGAAATTGATTGAGGTACACCAGTGGCACCTGACGCGCCGCTGCCTCCTGCAAAAGCGGCGATCGCTGACCAATGCCGGGCGAACCGACAATGACCGCCCGGGTCGCCTGCTGTCCGAGCAATCGCCGGAACCCGGCCCACTCGCTCTCTGCTTGCGTCCCCGCCGTCGCCACCGCCACCGGCAGCCCCGTTTGGGCGGCGGCGCGCTCAACTCCCCGAAGCATTTCCACTACGCCCGGACCGCCCAAATCCGGTGCCAGAAAGCCAATCCCCCCACCCGACCCTGTACGCAGCCGTCGTGCGGCTGCATCCGGCACATACCCCATCCGGGCCGCTTCCCGGCGCACCCGCGCCTTGGTTGCCTCTGAGATATCCGGGGCATCTCGCAAGGCTTTGGAAATCGCGTTGATCGAAAGACCGAGTGCCTCGGCCACGTCTTTCAAACGCGGTCCACCGGGCCTCACCCCAGCCGGACCTCCGCGGCAGCCAGAACACCGATAAAATCTTCCGCCGTCGCGGCCTCCAGAAGCCGATCGCGAAGCGCATCGTCTTTCAACAACCGGGCCAGTGCCCCGACCACCGCCAGGTAATCCGTTACCATCTTCTTCGGCGTCCCAATCACAAAAATCAGATGCACCGTCTGGTGCACCGTTTCAAAGTCCACGCCGGCCGCACTCCGCCCCACCGCAATCACCAAGCCTTTAACGTGATCCGTCCTCGCGTGGGGGAACGCCACGCCGTTGCCCAGGCAGGTCGATTCAATCCGCTCACGGGCGAGGACCTCATCATGGAACCCCGCCAGATTGGCCATGGCCGGATTTCCCGACAACTGATCGATCACTTCATGAATGGCCGGGCAACGGTCCCGGGCCTTCAGGTTAAGGGCCACTTCCTCCGGTTTCAGGATCTTGGAAATGCGAATCGACATGCCGCCTCGGTCCTAGATTAAAAAGTTGAACCGCTCCACTTTAATTTTTCGCGTAAAATTGAATAAAATCCGGCCTCCGGCAGATGCACCAAGCGGGTTCGCCCAGGGGCGGTTGAGAATTGAATCGAGTCACCCGCCCGCAGTTCCCCAGCCTCCCGCCCATCGGCTTGCAACACCATCCCCGCCCCGTCCGCAGGTACCCGCAACGAAATCGGCTCATCCGCCCCCACCACCACCGGCCGACTCGTCAGCGCGTGAGCACAAACGGGAACCAGTGCCAAAACGCGCGCCTCCGGACTCAAGACCGGACCTCCCGCCGACAAACAATAGGCCGTTGATCCCGTCGGCGTGGAAACCATCATGCCATCGCACAAATACCGACTCAAAAGTTCACTCCCCACGTGAACATCCACCCGGATCATGTGCGAACGCACGCCTCGGAACACCACCACCTCGTTCAACGCCCATGCCTTGGCCACGGTCTTCCGCCCTCGCACCACCCGAACTGCCAACGCCATTCGGTCACTCGTCACAAAATCACCCGCCAACACCCGCGGCAGGACCGCCTCGATTTCGTCCCTGCGCACCGAAGTCAGAAAACCGAGGGAGCCCAGATTGATCCCTAAAATCGGCACCTCCGACCCGATCATCCGGCGGGCCGTTTCCAACATCGTTCCATCCCCACCCCCGACAATCACCAAATCCATTCGCTCATGAGCCAGATCCGCCCGGACCATTGAATCGGCCCGGGTCCCGGATAATGCCCGCCGCCACCGCACGTCCACCCCCAGTCGCCGGAACACCGCAGCCATCTCCGCACGCACCGCCTCGGCCGCCGGTTTACCCGCGTTGAGAATGACGGTCACCCGTCGAATTATTTTTGCGCCCATAAAAAAACCTCACGGTTCCCGTCGGCTCCCGGCACTGGCGACGCCAACCCCGCGAACCTCTCCCAAACCCCGTCACTGCGCAATGCATTTTCCACCCGCGCCAGTGCCTCTTCCTGAGCCCCCGCATCCTTCACAATCCCACCCTTGCCCACCCAAGATCGATCCAGTTCGAATTGTGGCTTGACCAAAATCAACAAATCCGCACCCGGCCCGGCCAACGCACCCAACCCGGACACAACCTTGGCAGCTGAGATAAATGAGACGTCCATGACCAGAAGATCAAAACAACCACCGACCAGCTCCGGAGTCAGCTCCCGGGCATGAATCCCTTCCAACACCTTCACCCGGGGATCCGCCCGGATCACCGCCGCGGTCTGACCATGCCCCACATCAATTCCCACCACCTCGGCCGCTCCACGCTGCAGCAGGCAATCGGTGAATCCACCCGTCGAAATCCCAATGTCCAGGCACCGGCGGCCCTGCACCGGAATGGCAAAATGCTCCAAAGCCGCCTCCAACTTAAGCCCTCCCCGGCTTACATAACGCTCCGGCTTCGTCACAATCAAATTCACCCCCGGCGCAACCCCGGTGGATGCTTTTTGAATCACCCGGCCATCAACGGTGACCTGACCCGCTTCAATCAACCGCCGCGCCTGCTCCCGGCTCCGGGCCAGTCCCGCGCGGTAAAGAGCGACATCCAATCGTTCCACCACCTGAAGTCAGGCCAAATCCTCAGGCCGGATGTCCAGACACTCATCCTGATCTTCCCAGATCACCGCCGGAAAAATCTCCGGAACCAACGTCGGCAAAATGTTGTCCACCAATTCAACCCACATCTCCGTCCCCTGCTGGGCCGCCCGATTGTAAACCTCCTCGTAATCCCCCGTCGCCGCCCGCTGTCTCTCGTCCCAATGCGCCACATCGTGAACCTCCGCATACTGCCGCGCCCACACGCCCACCACTTCTTTTTGCTCCGCGGGCAAATCATCCAGACTCATCAACGTTCCATCGCAAAAGGTGCAGATAAACCCCCGCTCCAACACGTCCCGCGTGAACAGCGGCAAGACCGGCGCCCCGCAACACGCCGCCGCCTCATACCCCTCCGGCACACGCGCATGCCGCCCCACCCGCAGACCGCGCTGATGACACGTGTGCGCCGCCAGCCTTAACAATCCGCAAATGGGGTGTGAGGCACGCCAAATTCCCCCATTAATCTGACCCAACAACTGGGCCATAAACCGGGCCAGACTCGGATCATCGAACCCGTCGAAAATGAGCCGGTATTCCTCCCAGAGCCGGTCAAGGGCTTCGCGGTCCTCCTCGTGCATGAACGACCTATTCGGTGCCGAGCAATGGAAGCTGGGTCGTCACGGGCTGCCCGGCCGCCTTCGCCCATTCCATCGTCGCCCCATATTTTGGAACACTCGCCGGCTGCTCGTCATAGAACTCCGCCAAACCCCAGCTCCCCCACTTGGTCCACATCGCAATCGAGGCAAACACCGCGAACAAATCCCCGCCCACTGCTTTCCACTCATCGAAGTACTTCGTGTAGATCGCTCCCATCCTCGGGTGACGATTGGCTTCGTGGAACTTCTTTGTCATCTCCTCATTATTCTCACCCCCGGCCACCCCCACCAAATGCTGACCGCCCTCATAAGCCGTCAGCAACACCCCGTATTTGTCCGCCACCGGCTTATGCCTCTTCATCCAGCCAATCGCCTCCGGCAAAGCCACCTGCTCCACATGATCCAGAATTTCCTCCACACTCATTGCCGCCACCTTCTCGGCCGTCAATCGTTCGGGAGTGTCCGACCGTTCCGGAACGTTCAGGCTGATATAGGGGGCGATCGAAAGGGCATCCACGTCACCCGGCACCGTGTGGGCCAGCAGCTTCCCATCCGTCCAGTCTGCTCCTCCGCCCGCTTGCCACGCCAGGTGACGCACCAGACGATCCTTCCCGCCGAACACCTCTTCCCAAATCTTGAAAACCTCCACCGACCGCTTCGCGTAATACTCAGCCCGCCCTTCCCACGGCCGCTCCGGCGGTCCCAGCCCCAATTCCTTCGCTTTTGCCTCCGCCCACCGGGCCTGTTCAAACTGCCCATTCCATACCTCGTTGGAAAACTCCACATGCACGCGCAGCGCTGGATCAAGTTTTTCCTTCACCAGCCCGGCGAATTTCCGCACAAAATCGTCCGTCGCCAAATGCGGGACGCAGAACCATGGTTCGATCTTCAGCCGATTGGACAAATCAATCATCACCTCAATCGGAATCCCTGCTTTTCCCGTCCACACCGCCTGATCAGGCAGAGCCCGGTCCGACCAATCTTTCACCGGAGAATTGTTCGTGTGTCCCCAGTCCATGTAGCGGAGCACCGCCATCCCTTTCCATCGTTCCAAGAACAGAGGATGAAATACTTGCTCGGCGTAGGTTTCCTCGAAACCCGGCATAATCACCCGGATATTCCGGATATAATTCTCCGGGTTCGTCTCCACAATCCGCAGAAAGATCGACCCACTCTGACCCGATGTCACTTTCAATAACACTCGTCCCGGTGCCTCCGACTCCACCTGTGCCGGTCCGCCAAAAGTCATCTTTCCTTCACCGTCATACAATACTGTGTAAGTGCCACCCGGATACCGACCCCCATGGATCGTCAACACCAACGTCTCCGCCCAGCAATCCGGCTCCAATGATTTGACCCAACCTTTT
>CALFVM010000200.1 GCA_937928665.1 uncultured Candidatus Methylacidiphilales bacterium | reverse complement strand
CCAAACCCTGCACGGTTATTGAGTTGGGTGATCCCGTCCTGCAAAACCACGTCGCCGCTGAAAGTGTTGCTGTTCTGAATCACGAGCGTGCCGCCACCTTCGCGGGTCAGGGTGCCAGAACCGGTCAACCGATTGTTGGATGCCGCCAAGGTTAAGGTAACTCCGGTATCAATATCCATCGTGCCACCGCCCGCGATCACGTCAAAAACTCGACCGACACTTGAGGTGAAAGACCCGGCGACGTTGAGCGTGCCACCGTCAAAACGAACTGCACTGGCGTCACTGCCCAGATTGGCGTTAGTGGTAACACGGACCGTGCCATCGTTAAGGTTCACGTTACCCGTGAAGGTGTTTGCAGCCGTGAGAATGAGCAACCCGCCGCCATCCTTGGTCAGACTGTAGCTTCCCCCTTGTTCGCTGATTCCGGCTCCAACCGTGAATGGCCCGCTGCCGCGGATATCAAAGGTCGTCGTGGCCCGAAGCCGCAGGTTGGTGAAGTCCAGACTGTGCGTGCCGCTGCTAGTCGCCGTTTGCACAACCGAGCCACCCCACAAATCCAGGATGCGTGTCCCTGTGCCGTTTACCAGCGAGACATTATTATTTGTGTCGAAGGTTAGCGTCGACGCATTGCGGTTATCCCGAAGTTCAATCGTAGCAGGGAGTGGGTTGACAAAAGTATTATCAAAGAGAACGTTGGTCGCCGCGCCGGGCACCCCGTTCGGATCCCAGTTGTTTGCCGTTCCCCAGAAGTTGTTACCTCCCCCACCATCCCATCGAACTTGAGCGGTCAGCGGAGTTGTCGCCAGACACATCCAAGCGATCGTGAACAGTCCCACGGTCCGCAAACGCCGCGAATTTGGAAACGGAAGTGGAATCTGCATAGTGAATCTTAGACAATAATAGGAAGGATGGAATAAGGTCGCGGGCGTTCAAGTCGAAATAGCACCTAAGTTGATGAAGGGGCAAAAATATGATGATTTCTATACGCTTATTCCACGAGGGAGTCCCCAGCCCGTTTCATCTATCAGTCGGGTGACCGAATGGCTCCAAGTCCCATGGAAGCACTTGAGTGTGCAACGAGTGTTCGGGACCGGAACAGCCGGGTGCGACCTGAGCCGCAAACCGAGCAACGACAATCTGTCCGAGCAACCCGGCTCCATGAGGGGCCGACACATTTTACGGAAAAAGGGATGAATTTCGCGCTTTCGTCACGGCCGACCTCCGTCATGCTCCCGGGATGAAGCGGATCGCCATGTATGCAGGGACATTTGACCCCATCACCTACGGCCACCTTGATATCGCGCAACGGGCACTGGGCCTGTTCGACGAAGTCGTTCTGGCCGTCGCCGCCAGCGAGGGCAAACATCCCCTGTTTTCCCTGTCAGAACGGGTCGCACTGGTCGAGGAGTCAACCCGCGCCCTTCCGGAAGCCGACCGCCTTCGAGTCGAATCGTTCTCGGGGTTGTTGGTGGCTCACGCGTTGAGCCGGAATGCATGCGCGGTCATTCGGGGGCTCCGGGCGGTCTCGGACTTTGAGTTTGAGTTTCAGCTCGCCCTCATGAACCGGAAACTGGACGAAAAGCTCGAGACCATCTTTCTTATGCCCAAGGAAAGCTACACCTATCTCAGCTCCCGCATCATCAAGGAGATCTCCCGCCTGGGCGGTGATATCTCTCCCTTTGTCCCCGCTTGCGTCGAGCAGGCCCTTGAGGCCAAAAAAAGCCGGATATGAAAATCGATGTGCGCCAATTTCCAGAAAGCGGTCTTGACCTGAAAGGGGAAGCTTCTGCCGCAGACTACGATCTGCCCCCGGACATGTTCTTTGAACCCGGCCCGGTTCGGTATGCCTTCCGGGTTGAACGAGCTGGGCCTGAGTTCCTGGTTACCGGACGATTTTCGATCGAGTTCCGTTTGGCCTGCTCCCGCTGCCTGGAGCCCATCCCATGGGGGGTCCGGATCGACCGATTCGCCGCCAGTTTCGAGGCAGCGGGAATCGAAATGATCAACTTGACGGAGCGCATTCGCGAAGATACTCTCCTCGCCCTTCCGATGGCTCCGGCCTGCGTTCTTGATACAGAGGAACGCTGTCCGATCACCGGGGTCAGTTACCGCCGGGGCTCGGACGCCTTCGCCGACTGGCACCGGACCGAGGCATGGGAAGCACTTGACCAATTCAAACCGCAGTCCAATCCGAAGAAGAAGTAGAAAGAAAACGCCATGGCCGTCCCTAAAAGAAAAGTTTCCAAGATGAAGCAGCGGAGCCGTCGCGCCGCCAACCGCCGCGATGCTCTCCAGCTCCGCGTTGACAAGAAAACCGGAAACCGCCACCTCGGCCATTGCGTTGACCCGAAGACCGGGCTGTACCGCGGACGCCAAGTCCTCTCGGTTTCCGTGAAAGGTTAAGCCCGCCTCCGCCGCGGCCTCATGAGAATCGCGCTCGACGCCATGGGCGGCGACCATGCCCCACACCACCCTGTTGCCGCCGCCCTGCAGGCTCTCGACCGCTTCCCTTCCATTGAAAAAGTCATCCTTGTCGGGGATGAAGACCGCCTGCGCACCGAACTCACCACCCACCGTCGGGAACCCGACGAACGCCTTCATCTCTACCACGCCTCCCAAGTTATTGAGATGACCGACGGAGCCGTTGAGGCCGTCCGTCGGAAAAAGGATAGCTCTCTGGTCCGTGCCATCGACCTCGTCAAAGAAGGCGCAGCCGACGCCATTGTATCCGCCGGTCACACCGGAGCACTCGTCGCCGCCTCCACCATCAAACTCCGCAACCTCCCGGGCGTCGACCGCGCGGGCATCGCCGCCATTCTCCCTTCGGCCACCGGAGTGTTCGTTCTGATTGACGCGGGCGGAAATGTCGACGCCCGACCGGAGCACCTCCGTGACTTCGCGATCATGGGCTCCATTTTCTGCAAGCACATCATTCGGCGGCCCAGCCCCAAAGTCGGACTCCTCAGCAATGGCACGGAAGAAAGCAAAGGCAACGAGTTGACCCGGCAAACCCTCCCTCTGCTCAAAAAAGCACCCCTCGACTTCCTTG
Organism: uncultured Candidatus Methylacidiphilales bacterium; assembly: GCA_937928665.1. Classification (GTDB taxonomy): domain Bacteria; phylum Verrucomicrobiota; class Verrucomicrobiia; order Methylacidiphilales; family CALFVM01; genus CALFVM01. The sequence goes on along the minus strand of CALFVM010000200.1, from coordinate 7,156 downwards.
GGTACGTCGAGGGCCACTCTCTCTTTGAAGGTAACACCGATGTCGTCGTCTGCGATGGCTTCGTCGGCAATATCGTCCTCAAATGCTGCGAAGATCTCGCCCGCTCCACCTTCGGCTGGCTCAAAGAAGAACTCTCCCGCAACCCCCTTCGGATAGCCGGTGCCTTCATGGCCCGAGGTGCTTTCCGAGCCGTCAAAAAACGGACCAGTGCGGATGAATACGGCGGTGCCCTCATCCTTGGCGTTAATGGCATTTGCGTGAAAGCCCACGGTTCCTCCTCCGTCCTGGCCATCGTGAACGCTCTCCGCGTCGCCAGCGAAGCCATCGACCTCGGCGTGAATACCAAGATCGTCGCGGAAATCGCCCAAACCGAACTCCTCTCCCGAACCTGATCCCTCATGCCTCTTCCCACCCTTTCCCCCACCTGCATTGTCTCCACCGGCATGTTCGTCCCCGAACGCATCCTGACCAATGCCGACCTCCAGCAAATCGTTGACACCACCGACGAATGGATTCTCACCCGGACCGGCATCCGCGAACGCCGGATCGCCGCCCCGGGCGAACTCCCCAGTGACATGGGAGCCAAAGCGGCACAACAGGCTCTCGCCGAAGCCGGCATCGTCCCGGAAGACATCGACCTTATCCTGGTCGCCACCATCACCGGCGATTGCGCTTTCCCCTCTACCGCCTGTTTCCTGCAACATAAAATTGGCGCAACCCGCGCCGCCGCTCTTGACCTCCAGGCCGCCTGCTCCGGCTTCCTCTACGGCATGGTCGTCGCTGACCAATTTCTCCGCTCCGGAGCCGCCCGGACGATCCTCCTCGTCGGTGCCGAACGCCTCTCCTCCGTTGTCGACTGGACCGATCGCGCCACCTGCGTGCTCTTTGGCGATGGGGCCGGTGCGGCCGTCCTCCAACGCCGTGATAACCGGCCCGGTCTTCTTTCCTTTGACCTAGGATCCAACGGCTCTCACCACGCCATGCTTCACCTCCAACACGCCTACAGCCAAATTTCCTTCGGCCATTCTCCCGTGCCCGACTCCTGCATCCCCAAGATGTTCATGGCCGGGCGCGAGGTCTTTAAGCAGGCTGTCAACGCCATGGCCAAGTCAGCCCAAAACGCCCTGGCTGATGCCGGGCTCGGCATTGCCGATCTGAAGGCCGTCATCTCCCATCAAGCGAACATCCGCATTATCGAAGCCCTCGCCGAAAAGCTCAAGGTCCCGGCCGATAAATGCTTCGTCAACGTCCACCGTTACGGCAACATTTCGGCTGCCTGCATTCCGGTCGCCCTCCATGAAGCCCGCGCCGAAATGAACCTTCAGCGTGGTGACAAACTCCTCCTCGTCGGATTTGGCGGTGGCCTCACCTGGGCCTCGATTGTCCTCGAGTGGTAAACCACCCATCGCTGGACCGCATCTGAATCAGGCACCGGTCATTGATCGCCCAAACTACTTGCGCGGCAGTGGCTGCTGCTGACTGAAGCACTGGAGGACTAGCCGGGACAAACCCAACCCGCCGCAGTCTACTGACGACCACCTTGAAAATGACCTGCGTCTAAAGAAAACCCAGATAGCTCGAAAGCACCACGCCCAGGACAGCCAGCGAGGCCACCGCCGCACCGACCGCCAAGTAATTGCCAACCGGGTCACCCACCACGTTGATCGGAGCCACGGTCGGGACAGGTTTGGTCGTCCCACCAGGTTTTAATCCGGACGCAGCCACCGCGCCGCCAACACCCCCAGCTGCGGCCGCACCAGGCACGCCCACTGTCGGCACCTGTTGGCCGACCGGCGGCTTGGGTGCTACGGGTGCTGGAGGTGCCCCGCCCGGCTGAGCCCGTGCAATCGGCGCACCAGGTGCCACCGGTTTTACCATGGGAGCTCCAGCAGCCGGCTTCTTGAGGTTGGCAAGAGGTCCCTTGGAAGGGATCGTCTTGATGACAGCCGTTTTTGAGTTTTCGTCAGACGCAGGCGGAGGAGGTGCCGAGGCTTCCACCGCTTTTGGTGCTGTCGGCGGTATTCCCGGCGCAGGCGGACGGAGGGTGCCCGGCGCAACGGGCACCGGTGGACCCCCGGCTTTGGCAAGCGGTGGCATCCCAGGTCGCGGTGCTGAGCCTTGAGGCACCGGAGCGGGGGGCTTGATCGCAGAAGCTTGAGGAGGAGTCGGAAGGCCCGGCTTCGGAACTGGGGCGGGCGGAATGGCGGAAGGCGGTGCCTTCGCCGGGGGCATTGCCGCAGCCTGGGCTGGCGGCAGAACGGGCTTGGGTCCCGGCACTCCCAGTGCTGCGGGCACCGGTGCTGCGGGCGGCGGGGGAGCTTTTACCACAGCCGGAGCAGGCACGGGTGGCTTGGCCGCAGGCGGAACTGCCATTGTCGGATTCATCTTTGCGGTCGGGCCGCCGGACGGAACCGCCGGAGCCTTCGGGGCTCCGCCGGGAGCCGTTGGCATGTTTGGAAGAGGGGGCTGAACCGGACGGGCCGCCGGCGGCGGAATGGCTGCGGAAACAAGAGCCGGTTTCATTCCGGGAACCGCCGGAACCGTTTGCATTTTTTCGGTCGGATCCGCCGCACCAACAGGTTTGGGAGGCAGCAGGCCCGATGCAGGTTTGGTCGTCTGCATCTTCACAGTTTGCGGAGCGGCTGCCGCATCGGCGGCTCCCCGCAAAAGCTGCGTGTCGGGCTTGGACAGAGTCACCGGAGCACCCGCTACCGGCTTCGTCTGGGCTGCTGCCGCAGACGCGGGACCCACTTGCTTGGGAACAGACGGTGTCGCCTGAGTCATTACAGCCGGTTTGCTAATCGGAGCGATTTTTGAGGTCGCCTTGAGGGAAAGTTTCTGCAGAGACTGCGTCATGTCTCCCCCGTCACCCGTCGCGGGGATCGGCTTCGGTGCTGCTGCCGCCGGTGCTTTCGCAGTTCCCTGCATCGCGTTGACAGGAACAGGCGGAACGGAACCAGTCGGGGGTTTTGGAACATTGACCTGACCGATTTGCATCGGACGGGTCACATTCAAATTCATCATACTTCCTTCACCCGTTGCTTGGGCAGGCAAAGTTGGCTTGGCTGCAGCCGGAGGCGTCGGAGCCGGAGCTTTGGAAGATCCCTGCATCGCGTTCGCGGGAACAGGCGGAACGGAACCGGTCGGGGGTTTTGGAACATTGACCTGAACCACCTGCATCGGACGGGTCACGTTCAAGCTGCTAGGTGCAGGGATGGCACGAGTCGGCGTCAGCGTCTGTTTGACGGTGACCGCAGGTTTGGCCGCGCCTCCCATCCCACCCGCTCCCGTCCGCGGCGGCAGACTGATGCGTAGCGTCTCTTTTTTCATCTCCTTGAGCACGCCGGTGTTCGGCTTCTTGGCACCTGATGGAAGGGGGGGAACGATTGGAGATGCCGGGATTGGAGAAGTCTTGCGCTTCAACGGGCCGGGTGCACCCGGGGGAGGAGGCTGAGGAGCGTCTGCCATACGAAAATGCAAGCCCAAGGATCCTTGAGGGTCAATCACTAAGTCCGCATTTTACGCGAAAATCTGTTGAAAGTCGGTCAGACCTCCAGCCCCTTGGCCCAAAAGAGGTCAAACGCCCGGTCCCAGCTTCGCTCCGCCTGCATCTGACTGGCGTTGCGGGCAAGTTGCTCGGGCGGGATCGGATGCATCAGAAGATCGGCCACGGCCTCCGCCCACTGGTTCGCACGGTGCGCCGGCAGGACGCGGCCCATGTGCGGGCCTTCAACCAGTTCCCGTGGCCCGCCAACATCGGACACAAGCACCGGTAGGCCCGACGCGAAAGCTTCCACAACGACATTGCCAAACGTGTCCGTTGTGCTGGGAAAGATGAAAAGGTCTGCGGAGGCATAGGCCCGCCCCAATTCCGGCCCGGTCAGGATCCCGGTGAAGATGGCACCTGGCAGGGCAGCCTGCAATTCTTTCCGATAGGGTCCCTCCCCAACCAGTGCCAGTTGCACCCGCACGCCCCGCGCTTTCAAGAGAGCATCGATCTCCACCAGGAGCCCGAGGTCTTTCTCCTTGGAAATGCGTCCCACGTAGAGAACCACCGGACCGTCGGCACCCCGCCGACGCCAAAAATCCGGGTCACGCCGCTGCGGATGAAACAGCTCGGTGTCCAATCCGCGGGGCAGAATGTCGAGTTTTTCCGGCGCGATTCCCCGGTCCATCCAGCACTGCCGGTAGAAGTTGGAGTTCACATAGACCAGATCGAGCTGCGCGTAGAACCAGTGCATGAACTTCCAGGCAACCGTTTCCAGGAAATCGTCCTCCGTCAGAATTCGGACGTACTGGGGGAAGTCGGTGTGGTAGATGCCCACGGTCCGCAGGCCGAGGATTTTGGCGGCGGCAAGTGCGCACAGACCAATCGGACCCGGCGTGCTAATGATGCACTCGGTGAACCGTTCGCGCTCAAGGTAATCCACAATCTCCAAAAACGGAGGGAAGCTCAGCTTCTGGAGTTCATACTCCGGCAATTCAAATTCACCGACCGGGGTAAAGTTTTTGATGGGGATGTCCGTAATGGTGATTTCCGAGCGGGAGGTGACGGTCACCAGTTCGGCACCCCGCTTTTTCGCGCTCAGACTCATGGTTCGGATGGTTCGGGCCACCCCGTTGACATCCTCCAGGGTGTCCGTGAACCAAGCCCGCTTGGTATTCCGCAAGAAACCCGGAACCTCCGGCAGAAAGCGGTGAGCGGTCGCCTCCAAAAACGGGCGATTACTGTGCAGGCTGTGGAAGGAAAAAGCATAGGGTGCCACACTGGCGGCGATCGGCAGCAGCCCCGTCATCGGTTGCAGGCTTTCCACCAACTCCCCCTTATGAACCCGGCCGAGGAACTGCTGGAAAAGTTTATAGCTCAAATCATTGGTTATTTGGGACGCCATCCGGAATACCCGCCGCTCCGGCTCGCGCTCAGAAGCAATAATCTCATCAAGCCGATTCTTGACCCGCGGATCGAGAAAATAGAGAGCGACCTGCCGGTTGAAGGAGAGATCGTTCGGATTAAGAAACTCAAAGGCCTTCCCTGTCAGAACTGCATCGGCCAAATGAGCAAACTTTTCGCCCACGGGAATATCTGTCGGATTCTGTCCCTGAAGAAATCGCTCGGCCACCTTGCCCAAAAGCTGCACCCCGCGCGGAGCGTTCTTCCCCAGCCGGTCCCGGGCAAAGGTCAGGATGATGTGGTAAATACTGTTCGAAAACCGGAGGGCATCCCCCGGAAGTCCTCCAGGCGTTGCCTTCCCTCCCATGACCGCGTGGAGAAAAGATTCGGGCGTGTGCTCCCCCTCCGCCGCCGTCCACGCTCCCCCCAAATAAAGCCCCCCGTGATCATCCGAACTCCCAAAAAGCGATTTTTTCCACGGCCGATCCAACGGGGATTTCATCCCCTGCCGCTCCTCAATCGCGGCAACATGTTCTTCGGTCAATTGGCTCAGAATCAGCGTGGCCACTTCTTGGGCAAGCGGTTCCCGCGTGCCGTTGAGTCCCTCGAACGTCCGAAAATGCAGGATCAACTTCTCGAAATGATCCGCTGTCAACCGGCCGTTCAAACTGAAAAGAGGGTGCGCCACCCCGTGCGCCAAACCCTCATCACGAAGATAGGCACCCAGCTCATAAACGTTCGGCCGCAACTCCTGAATCCGCCCGTGTTGCGTCTCCGTCAGATTCCACACCAGGAGATGGATCTTACACCCGTCCTCCGGAAAGTACGTTGTCACTTCCTCGCTCAGAAAGGCTCCCGGCAACTCCCGGATTTCCAGACAGCCATCCAGCCGGTTGTGATCAGTCAGCGTGACTAGATCCATCCCGGAGGCCCGAAGTTTTTCATAGGCATCCCGTGGCCGCGTGTAGCTCTCCGGCATCCCCAACTTCCGCAACACCCACTCCGACGGACGGTCCGAGTAACACGAATGAACCTGAAGATCACAGCGCGACATAACGTTGGTAGGTCAGGGGCCGATAGCCCAAATCTAGGGCTCGTTGGACTAACCCCAAAATGTGATTTCGCACACGGGGCACCGCCCAATCACCGGGATGCAAAGACAGCCGGATTACCGGGCACCGGATCAGCCTTTCAAACAAGAAGTCATTCCATGCCAGACCCACTGGAACACGCCACCACGAACGGGTGCTGTAACACAACGATTGCGATTCCGTGACCCGGCCGTCACAAAGCCTCACAATCTGTTTCAACCGCGTCGTAAAGTTGAACCCCAGTCGCCGCAACACCTGGTCCAACTCCGCCGCCATCAACCAACCCGGCGCGATAAATCCGCCCACCGGCCAGCCCCTCATCGCCCACAGTCTCAACCCCGCCGCCAGCCGACGCTCTGCTTCCCCCGCCGCGATTCCATAAAACTCCGCCTCGTTGTTCGAATAGACCCGCGTCCAAAAAAAACTGCCTGACGGTAAACCAACCCGATCATGATAATAACCGTGCAGCACCATGTCATCCCCCGCCTCCCGGCGCCCCTCCAAAAAAGCCGCCGTCTCCTTGTCCTCCAACGTCGGCTGCCCGTGATGAAACTCCGGCACAATTAACAGTGAGGTGTTTTCAACCCCCAAAGCATCCAGGTCTCTCACCTGCGCCCGGACCGCACCCAGACTCGCCGGATGAACGTCGTGCACGGAGACAATCAACACCCGATCCATCACACGCCGGAGGATGGCAGGGCAAAAGCTGTCGGCGAAAGAAAAATGTCGGGCCCGACACCAGAACCAAGCCCATGGGTTCACTCAGCTTGTCCAACCATGAAAAACCGTCAGACAAAACGTGCGGAAGACTCGCCATCAGGCTACACTCCTCCCTGTGCTCTTTCAAAAGAAACGCCCGCCCGGCCATGTCACGGGTGAAATCCACTTGAGAGGTCAGGTCGCCTTGGTCGGTTCGGGAACCTTCTCCAGCCATCTCGACGGGGATCTCTTCGCCGCCCAGGCTCTTCAGGTGGAAGCCTCCGCCACCATTCGCGGCTCCGTCCATGCCCAACAAATCACCGTGGCTGGAACCGTCACCGGCCCCGTCGAGGCCCGCGAACACGTTCGCCTCGAACCCTCGGCCCGCCTCAATGGTCCCCTGATTGCCAAATCCGCCGACATCGAGCCCGAAGCCGATTTCCAGGGCGATCTGGCCATCGGCACCCAGCCCTGA